>JAEZJL010000256.1 GCA_023415815.1 Bacillota bacterium
AAGCGAGGTCATCACGCGTCCGGGGGTGGGGGAGGACTGCTGCGCCGTGGATTTCGGCGATTACATATGCGTGATGTCTTCGGATCCCATTACGGGCACTGCCGCGGAGATCGGGCGGCTTGCCGTAAATGTCAGCTGCAATGACATAGCCTCCTGCGGGGTCGAGCCTCTGGGGCTTATGGCGACCATACTCGCGCCTCCGGGCACGACGGAGTCCGAACTTGGAGAGGTGATGGACCAGCTTGCCGGTACGGCGGCGTCCATCAATGTGGATATATTGGGAGGGCATACGGAGCTCACAGCCTCGGTCACGCAGTTTGTGGTCGTCTGTACGGCCGTGGGCAGGGCGCTCAAAAACGTCCCTGTCTCAACGGGCGGGGCAAAGGCGGGCGACAGCCTGGTGCTCACCAAGTATGCCGGCATGGAAGGCGCGGCCATTATTGCAATGGAAAATGAAGCTGAGCTGTCGAGGGAATTGGGGACGGATACGGTTGAGGAAGCCAAAGCCTTTATAAACAGCACGAGCGTTATTGGCGAGGGGCTTGCGGCGGGGTCGTTCGGCGTCTCGGCCATGCACGACGTCACCGAGGGCGGGGTCCTGGGCGCCGTCTGGGAGATGTGCGAGGCGTCCGGCAAAGGGGCCTTGATTGAAAAGGAGCGGATTCCGGTTTCTCAGTCAATCTTGAAGATATGCGCATTTTACGGCCTCGATCCGTTAAAGCTGATGTCCAGCGGCTGCCTGCTCATTTCCTGTCCGGACGGGGACGGGCTTGTCTCCGTATTAATGGAGAAGGGCATACCCGCCGCGGTGATAGGAAGGGTGCGAGAAGGCGCGGAGCGCATCATGGCGGAAGGCGGGGAGGAAAAAAAGATATTGCCCCCCGGACCCGACGAGTTGTTTAAGGTGAAGGGCTAATCAAATCAGCGTCCTGTTCATAGCGGCTTTCTGAAGGTTTTCCTTGTATTTCTTGGGGCTTATCCCGGCGCTTTTTTTGAAGAGCGTATAAAAATAATTTACATTGTCAAAGCCTATGTTTTCGGCGATCTCCTTTATGCTGAGGTCCGTTTCCTGCATCAGCCTTTTGGCGTTTTGCAGCCTTATTCCCGTCAGGTAGTCGTTGAAGGTCTCGCCGGTCTCGATCTTGAAGATGTTGCAGAAATAGCTTTTGCTCAGATTCAGGTATGCGGCGGCATGGTCGAGGCTGATCCTGTGCATGTAATTCTGATTTACATAGTTTTTCATCTGCTTTATATAATTGAAATAGACGCCCTTGTGCATAAGGTAAAAGACATCCTTGTATATTTCAACGCATTTGCCTATAAAGCCGCGCAGCTGTAAAAGACTGCCGATGTTATTGATTTGCTCGAAGGAAAGCATATTGCTGATCTTTTCATGGTCCTCCGGCGGGACGGACTCCAGGAAAAACAGCTGGAACACATTTATGATAGCCTTTCCGATTTTCAGCAGCTCGTCGGGAGCAACGTCCTGCTTTTTCGCAAACAGGTCGAACAGCTGTGTTATGCTCTCGGCCACATGCTCGATATCGCCGGACTTCAGCTTTTCGTGCGTATGCTTTATAAAATCGTAATTGAAATGCTTTTTATAATCGCCGGTATAGCTTAATCTTTCACAATTGACGATACCCCCGTTTTCAAGGTAGAATCCGTGAGCCGCTGCAGTCGATGAATCCGTATAGGCTTCCTTCAGCCTGCCGGCGGTAAAAAGGGAATACTCGCAGAAGCCGGTCACCGCATTGCAGTTGAGATAAGTGCGTATAAGAAGGTGAAAATGCTCGATCATCTGGCGGATTTCCGGACGTATGGCCTCAGAGTCGGCTTCAGGGTCAAACCGCAGAATTGTAACGCATTCCCTTGCGTTCAGGAAAAAGGATTCGTGTTCATATGAGCTTGAAATGACGTCGTTTATCAGATTCGCCACCGAGATTTTTATCTTTTTGTTGAATTTGGCGGAGGAGCCGTCCGACGCCGGATCGACCAGCGTTGTGACAAACACGGCAAACTGCGAACCGGACACGGCGGATATGTCGGGCGTGCCGTCCGTATTGTCGATGCTTGACGTAAGGAGATTCATCAGGTATCCGTTTGCCTGGCTTGATAGGGAATCGTGCGCTTCAAGCGTATCCTGATCCTTCATGCTGCTTGAGCAGCGCAACAGGACGTCAAGCAGGTCCTGCGGCTGCATGGACAGCTTCAGGATATAGTCGGCGGCCCCCAGCTTCATAGCTTCCTTGACATATTCGAATTCGTTGTGGCAGCTTAATATGATCACCTTCATATATTTATACTTTTCACGGATTACCTTGAGCAATTGTATCCCGTCCATGTTCGGCATCACGATGTCCGTCAGCACGATTTCCGGTTTATACAGCTCGATTTTTTTTAAAGCGTCCGCGCCGTCGCACGCCACGTCAACGATCTCAAAGCCGTGCGAGCTCCAATCCAGAAGGCTTTTAATCCCAACCCTTACAATCAGTTCGTCGTCAACCACCAATACTCTGAACATTGTTTTCCTCCGCCTCCTTATAGGGAAGACTTATAGTGACAAGCGTGCCCCTGTTTTTTATGCTTCGTATGGAAAGGCCGTATTCACTGCCGTATAAAAGCCTGATCCTGTCGTTGACGTTGTTTATTCCTATGCCGCTGAAGCGGTGCTTGTAGCTGTTCTGCTTTGCGGAGCCGTTGAACTTCTGGAGAACAAGTTCGTCGATCCCTTTCCCGTTGTCGCAGACGTAGATGTAAAGCATATCCCTGTCCCTGAGCGCCGATATGGTGATAAGCCCGGGCCTGCGCGTGTTGAAGCCATGTATGATCGAGTTTTCGACAAGCGGCTGAAGGATCAGCTTAGGCACGACGCACCTTTTTACGCTCTCGGGGATAAAAAATTCCACGGTGAATTTATTGTCGAAGCGCACCTTCTGTATAAACAGGTAGCTGTTTACGTTTTTGATCTCGTCGTCCAGCAAAACGGTGTCGTTATTCTTGTTCAGGCTTGTTTCAAGAAGGTTCCCCAGGTGGGAGATCATCAGGCTCACATTGTTCAGGCCGCTCATGGAAGCGGACCATTTGATGACGTTGAGCGTATTGAAAAGGAAATGGGGGTTTATTTGAGCCGCAAGCATTTCAAGCTTGAGCTCGCTCTCCTTGCGCTGCATGTCAAGAAGCTTGTGCTCCTCGACCTTGATGCGCTCGATCAGCTCGCGCTGGTTGTCAATCATGTGATTGAAGGCGTTTTCCAGCACGGTGATCTCGTCCTTGCTCCGGTTGGGCTTTGATATGATTTTTACCGACATGTCTCCCTTTTCGACCATGTTCATATGCTTGACAAGATTCCTGATGGGAGACGTCAGGCTTTTTGAAAATGCGAAGAGTATGAAAACCAGAGCCGCAAGCATGAATATGGATATGAGCTTTATCCTGTCATAGAGCTGGTAGGTCTGCGACATGAGGTTGTTATACGGGATCATCTGTATGATCAGCCAGTCGGGGGTTTCGGTTTTGAGCTGGTTGATCAGGTATTTTGTGGAATCGATGGTCCGGATGCCGAAGTTTCCCAGACTGCTCAGATCTTTCATGCTGAGTCCGATATCGGAAAGCGATTTCAGGGAATAGTCGGCATTGGTCGAGGAGATGATCTCACCCTCCATATTGGCTACAAGCACTATCTCGCTGCTGTCCTGGTGCTTTTGCTTGCCGTAGAACAGCATTTTCCGGAAGTTGTCCTGGCGCATCCTCACGGTGACGATCCCGACCTGCTTGTTGGTATTGTAGTTTAAAATGCTGGTCGCCACCATAATCTGCTCGCTGCTCGGATCCGCGGGGCCGGGAGCCTCATTGTACGGGGCTATCCATATGTTTTTCCCCTTGTTGTTGGTGACGTCCTTATACCAGGGCTGATTTACGTAGTTGGATATCGAGACGCTTTCAAGGGTGGATATGGATTCGCCGGAATTTGCCAGTATGTCAATCTGGAAATAGTGGTTGAGGTAGTTGACCTGCAGGTTCAGCAGCATTTTTTCCACTGAATAGCTGTCGTCTACGGATATATACGACATTTCACGGCTTTTATCAAGGATGGAGACGACATTGCTGTCAAAGCTTACGAACTTTGCCGTTGTGATCATGTTGTCGGTGATGTTCTTGAGCGTGCTGTTGATCGAAGACAATATCTCCATGGAGGACTGGCTGGCCTTCTGTACAAGTATGCTCTGTATATAAATAGAGGAGTAAACGACCAGAAATATGACGGGCAGTATAATGAAGAAAAAAACGCATGAAGCCAGCTTCATACGTATAGAACCGGTGATTAAACCTTTTATGCTGTTTATGGTAAACTTGAATATTTTAATCATAGCAAACCCGCTCCCCGGCGTTGATTTAATAAATCCTATCCAAATAGCTGAACAAACGGCTTGTCATGAATCTATACAAAGCAAAAAAACCGGACTGAAGGGAATACAGGTCTAATTATAAGATAATTCTCGGATTATTGCAATTCAAGGACTTACGAACTTTCTGGAAGAGCCTCCGAAAGTGTTTGAAATATTACTGTATTATTTTAAACATTTTTTAATCGGATTTGTAATAAAAGAATATTTTTGCATAACTTTATTAATTGAAATTACTTTCATGTGAATTTACAATTATATTATATAAATTATCAGGCTTTCCGGCGTTTAAAATCTGAGCGAAAAGGTGGACAAAATGAAAAAGGAATATGATGTCGTATGCATTGGCATGATCAATATGAATCTGCCCGTAAAACCCGTGGACAAATCCGTTTTCGACGTTGACGTCACTCTGGTTGACCCAATAAAGGCATATCCCGGCGGGGACGCCATGAACGAGTCGATCACGCTGGCGCGTCTCGGCAACAGGGTTGCGCTGGCGGGAAAGGTAGGGGACGACGACTTCGGAAAGCTTGTTCTGAATATAGCGGGCGAGGCGGGCGTGGATACAGCATACGTAAAAATATCCCCGGACGACAGCACAAGCGTATGCATCATGCTGATCAACAGCTCGGGCAGCCGCAATTTCGCCTCCTACCGGGGGGCAAACGAAACCTTCCGACTGGAAGACCTGGATACCTCGTTACTTGAAAAAACGAAAATAGTGAATATCGGCAGCATGTTCGCCCTGAAGCTGCTGGACGGCCCCGGCGTCACGGCCCTGCTGAAGAAGGCCAGAAGCGCCGGAGCGGTCACCGGCTCGGATATGAAGTTCGATACGTACGGAATAGGCTTTGAGGGTATAAAAAGTGCGATGCCGTACATCGACTACTTCATGCCAAGCTATGACGAGGCCGTTTACCTGACAGGTGAAAAGGAGCCCTCAAGAATGGCAGACGTGCTGCTTGCCGCAGGAGCGGGAGCCGTTGTGATAAAGCTCGGCGAAAACGGCTGCTATATCGCCGCGGAGGGGAAGCGTTACAATATACCCCCGTGTCCCGCAGTCCCCGTCGATACCACAGGCGCGGGAGACAGCTTCGTAGCCGGGTTCCTGACCGGTGTCGCCAGAGGCTGGGACATCGAAAGCTGCGGCTGGTTCGCAAATGCCGTGGGCTCGCTCACAATAGGGACCGTAGGCCCCACGGGCGCGGTCAAAAGCCTCCGCCAGGTATTGGACCATATGAAGGCCGTAAATTATTTTAAGGCCGATAAAATTATGCATTTAAAATAATTAGATAATATTTTAAACATTCCCGGCAGCCGGATCGCAATATTTAAAATCATTTGCGTAACTTCATTGATTGTATAAAGCTAGCGCAAAGCTTAAGATTTAAATATAAATCCGGTCTTGACAGGCTGCCGGAGCTTGAAGCGAACACCGGGAGGGGGATGCGTCTCCGCCAGGCGGACTCCAGGGTGGGAGCGGACGGCAGGGCAGATGTTGAAGATAAGTCAAATTTAAGACGATGAGGGAGGATACTATGAAAAAATTCCTATTGGTTTTTCTTGTATTTGTAATGCTGACCAGCCTATTTTCAGCTTGTGGCTCCAATGCTCCCGCTACTACCGCAACGACAAGCACTCCCGCAGATTCCCAGGCGCCCGCCGCTTCAACTCCTGCTGAGGAAACCGTGAAGGACGACAAGCCGTATGCGGGGACAGAGGTAGTATTTTCCTGTCTTGACACCGCGAACTTCAGATTTATCGAAAAACACCTTCCCGAGCTGGAAGCCAAAACAGGGATCAAGGGCTCCATCGAATACATTCCTGAAAGCGCTTATATGACAAAGCTCCAGGTTGTCCTGTCCTCAGGCACGGGTGAATTCGACGGCATGTACGCCAATAATAAAATGTATCCCGCCCTGTTCTCCAGCGGATGGATTTATGAGCTGGACAACTATATCAACGACCCCAAGCTGACCGACCCGAGCTGGGATTATAAAGATTTCATCACCAAGCTGGGAAGCAGTCTTACTTATGAAGGAAAAATCCTCGGAGTACCCTTCGGCGTCGAGAGCGGAATGCTCTATTACAACAAAAAGATGTTCGCCGATGCAGGTATAACTGCTCCTCCCAAGACCATGGACGACGTACTGGCATATGCAAAGCTGCTGAACAAGCCGGATAAAGGGCAGGCGGGCTTCGCAACAGTAGGGACGCGTGAAGGAAACGTCAACGGCTATACCTGGATCATGATCTGGAAGACGCTGGGCGGCGCATGGAGGCCGGAAGGCAAGGAGCCGTACACGGTGCTGGCGGACGAACCCGCAATCCATGCAACCACCATATGGACAGAGCTTCTTTCGAAATACGGACCCCAGGGCATAGCAAACTACGGATGGAACGAGCTCTTCCTCTCGCTGCAGCAGGAAAAGGTGGCCATGGCCATGGCGACTACCAAGGACTATCCGGTCCTGACCGATCCGACAAAGACCAAGATCGGCGACTCCCTCGGCTTTGCCTGCATCGAAGGCCCTGGTGACGAATATACGGTCAGCAATATCAGCGCATGGATGATATCCAAAACCAGCAAGCACCCCGAGGCCGCGTGGCAGATGCTTCAATTCCTCACCAGCAAGGAGTTCCAGCTGGATCAGGTTGAAAAGGGAGAAAGCGTACAGCAGACCAGGACCTCCGTGCTTGATTCGGATACCTTTGCAAAGAAGCTGAACCCCGAGTGGTCCGCAGCGGCAAAACAGGCATATTCACACGGTATCGTGGAATACACTCCTCTCATCCCGCAGAGCAACCAGATAAGAGAATGCCTGTCAATCGGACTTTCCAAAGCCCTCTCCGGCCAGGCGACGCCCGAGGCCGCGATGAAGGAAGCCAACGAAAACGTGAAGAAGATACTGGATCAGGCGGCCCAGGCTGCAAAATAGCAATATCGGTTCGTGGTAATTTGCCCTCAGCTTGGAATTTCTGAGCTGAGGGCAAACCAAATACTTCTTAGCGAAAGTGATGATCATATGAAGCCTATTGTTCAAAAAGAACCGGCCGTAAACAGAATAAAACACAGGAAAATCAATTCCGATGTCATATACCAGTATGTGCTCATGGGACCGACCTTTTTAATCATGGTATTGCTGACCGTTGTTCCTGTTTTATATAGCCTGTACAACAGCTTCTTCTACTGGAACCAGGCCATACCCGACAGCCGCCGCTTTATCGGCCTGGGAAATTTCGTGAAGATGTTCACGGACGACAACAATTTCTGGACCATTATGAAAAACACCGGGATCCAGGTTTTCGGCACCGTGTCGCTGCAGGTGTTCCTGGGAATCATGCTTGCCTTTCTGTTTTCGCGCGACGGCGCAAAAATCAAGGTCGCCAGGTCGCTTTACATGATCCCCATGATGACCACTCCGGTCATCATAGGCGTAATCTGGAGGCTGATGCTGACCCCTGATTTCGGTATCGTAAATTACCTTTTTACCCTGGTGGGACTCAAGGGTCCCGATTGGTTCCTGAGCCCCACGCTGGCAATGCTGTCCATTATCGTATCCGATGTATGGCTGTCGACGCCCTTTGTCACGATCATCGTGCTCGCCGGGATACAGTCGCTGCCCAAGGAGCCGCTTGAGTCGGCAAAGATAGACGGCGCAACATCCTTCAAAGCCTTTATATATGTCATAATGCCTCTTCTGGCGCCGGTGGTATGGGTAGCCGTAATGTTCAGGCTCATCGACGCGTTCAAGCGCTTCGATTCCATCTATATAATGACTGCGGGCGGCCCCGGCAATTCGACCGAGACCCTCAACCTGTACGCCTACAACAACGCTTTCAGCTATATGGATTCCGGCTATTCCTCAGCCCTGGCAATGTTTCTTTTCATACTTATTGCTCTGATCAGTATCTATTCGATTAATAAAATCCAGAACGGTGAAAGTTCTTGATGAGGAGAGGTTGACGGTGGGACAAAAAACTAAAAAAAGGATTTCAAATATTGTTCTTAACATATTGACCATAATTGTCGTTTTTATCACCCTGGCCCCGTTGCTGTGGTTTATACAGATCGCTCTGAAACCGCAGGTGCTGGCCTTTAAAATGCCGCCGGAGTTCATATTTGTGCCGACCTTTGAAAATTTCGGCCATGTGCTCGGCAGCGTAAATTTTCTCAATGCCTATAAAAACAGCTTTATCGTTTCATTTTCAACGACCGCCATCGCTCTGCTGCTCGGCATCACCAGCGGATATTCGCTGGCCAGGGCGAAAAGCAAGATCTTCGGCTTTATGGGAGTGTGGATCATATTATCGCGCATGTCGCCCCCAATGGTTTTCCTGCTGCCCTTCTACGTGATGCTCAGGGCCATCGGCTGGCACGGTACTCTGCAAGGCATTATCATAACTTATCTGGTAATAACCATTCCTTTCGTTACATGGCTGATGTCGAGCTATTTTAAAACCGTACCCCTCGAGGTCGAGGAAGCTGCCTTCATCGACGGCTGCAACAGGATAGAGATACTGTTCAGGGTGTGTGTCCCCATTGCCGTTCCAGGCATAGTGACCGCCGCCATATTCACCTTCATCGCCGCTTGGAACGAGTTCCTGTTTGCGCTGATATTGACGCAGCGCAGCACAAAGACGGTGCCGATACTGATCCAGGGCTTCATGTCCTCGGACGGCATCATGTGGGGCGACCTAGCGTCTACAAGCATATTTGTCATAGCGCCGGTGCTGCTGGTCACCATGGTGAGCCAGAAGGGATTTGTCCGGGGCCTTGTGGGCGGAGCGATAAAATAATAACGCCCGGCCGTCTGCTTTCCGCATGGGAAAACAACGTGAAAAGAGGAAAGGCATATGAAATTCGAAAAATATTTACGGATGCCTTTAGTGCTGGAAAAAAACAGGATGAAACGGGCCTTTATCGGCGGTATGCTATTGGATCAATGGCAGGGCATACCCGACCCCTCCGACGGCAACATGTCAGAGGAGTGGCTTGTTTCAGACATAGAAATACTGAACGCGGATAGAAAACCCGGAGACGGCCTCAGCAAAATGCGTCTTTCCGACGGCTCCACGGCGGCGCTGAAAGAAATCGTCTCGTCTGACCCCGTCGCATTTCTGGGAAGGGAATATGTCGAGGAATACGGCGAAGGCATCGGAGTGCTGTCCCGCGCCGGAGATTCGACGGTGCGCCTGGTGCTGCAGGCACACCCTGACGCGGAGTGCGCGCGGAAGTATTACAGCTACAAATGCGGCAAAACGGAAGCGTGGTATATCGTGGAGTGCAGGGAGCTGGAAGGCGACAGGCCCCATGTATACGCGGGTCTTAAGCCGGGTACGTCAATAGAGAAGTGGCGTGCGCTGTTTGACAGGCAGGACATCGCCTGTATGCTTGAAGCCATGCATAAGGTATACATCAAAAAGGGAGATATGATCCTCATCGAAGCCGGTATGCCTCACGCCATGGGAAAGGGGTCCCTCTTCCTGGAGGTGCATGAGCCCAGCGATTACACCCTGCGCCTTGAGCGCAATTATCTGCCCGGCAGGACCTTTACCGACGACGAGCTGCATCTGGGGGCGGGCATTGAAAACATGTTCAAATGCATCTCCGGCAGGACGTATACCGAAGAGGAAATACGCGGGAAGATAATAAAAACTCCTGTGACGACGCACAGCGAGCCGGGGGTGACCGTTTCCTCCATGGTAACCTACGAAGACACCCCGCGCTTCAAGGTGGACCGGCTCTCGGTCAACGGAGAGTACAGGCTGAAGTCCCGCGGAATCCATCAGATCGCCATCGCGGTGTCCGGAGAAGGGATCATGACGGGAGAAAACGGAAGCGCATGGGTGCGTCCGGGGCACGGCATATTTTTACCGGCATATTTTGGGGAGATCATGATAACCGGCAGGCTCGAAATGCTCGTATGCGATCCCCCAAAGCCTGAAAGCACCGGGGCGGAATATGCATACAACCGATAACCGGGGAAGGGAAGCTGACGATATGGCTTATACAGTGAATGAAGCATTTAAAGAAAAAGAAGGAATACTCAAGCTGCTGAAAATAAAAGACTCGGATATACGCATCACGGTATTGGACCAGGCCAACGATGCGGTCGACAGGGGAGTGCACAGCGGAGGAGCCTTCTCTGCGGTCATCCCGCTGACGGCATTGTTTTACGGCGGCGTGATCGACCTGGATATAGAAAACCCGACAAGGCCCGGGCAGGACATGTTCGTCCTGAGCAAGGGCCATGCGGTCGCCGCAATGGCGGCGATATATGCGGATCTGGGATATTTTGACCGGAGCGTGCTTGTAAATTCAAGGTCCTATGAAAGCATACTCAACGGCCATCCCGGCCCCATTCTTCCGGGCGTCCACATCTCCACGGGCCCGCTGGGACAGGGAATAGGCGTAGCCCAGGGCTTTGCCGCCGAGGGGAAAAAAGACCCCGGCTTCAACGTATTTTGCATGACCGGGGACGGAGAGCTTCAGGAGGGCATTGTGTGGGAGGCTCTCATGTACTCCGCGCATAAGAAGCTGGACAATCTCTGCGTGCTGGTGGACTGCAACCACGGGCAGCTGGACGACCCTCACAAGCTGATCCTGCCGCTGGGAGACCTGTCCTCCAAATTCGAAGCCTTCGGCTGGAAGGTTTACAACGTCGACGCGACCCAATATCCGGCGGTCGTGAACGCGCTGCAGGATTTTAAATACGGCGTAAGGGACGGGCGTCCCGTTGCCGTCCTCTGCGATACAAGCAAGGGCTACGGCAGCTTTTCCGCCTTCCTGAGCAAGCACAAGGTGGAAATAGACGCCGCCCTGTATAAGCAGGAGCTGGCTCTCCAATTGGAAAGACGGGCTTCCAGGATTCGCGATTTCCTGGGGTACTATAATCCGTTGAATGAAGATATAAAGTCGAAAATTAATGGGTATGCCGAAAGCATCAACATCAAAATAGAAACGGGACTGGACGGAATTCCGTCCGTCGTAAGATCCGAAGGAGCGGTGAAAACCAGGCCCGCCCCCGCCAGAGACAAGAAAATCCGGTACGACGAAGCTGAAATACCCGTACTGGACAGGTCGAAGCAGTATGCCGCAAGCACTGTCGTCGAGAAGGTGATCAGGGCCTTTGCAAAAGACGGGCGCATCGTATCCGCCGATTCGGACCTTGGGTCCACGAGCGGCCTTGAAGCCGGGATTTCGTTTGTTGACGCACAGAGGGCCCTGAATGTGGGGATTGCGGAGGCAAACATGATGGATATCGGAGAGGCCTATGCGGCGATGGGCTTCAACGTATGGGTGAGCACCTTCTGCCCCTTCTTTGACTGGAAGGTGCTGCGCAGGATCGCCGTCGGCTACCAGGAGAGGCTGGAGGCCATCGAGGACGGCCGCTGGCTGAGCGAGGGGCACGGGCTCGACATGACGTTTGTGGCCACCGCTCCGAACCTCGAGACGAAAACCAACGGGGCGACCCATATGGGGAATGACGATATCACCGTATTCGACGGCATAGCGCACCTGAAAATCATCGACGTATCCTGTCCGCAGCAGCTCATAGGTATTATGAAATGGATCGCCGAAGGCAATCGGGGATTGGTATACCTGAGAATCATGAGGTCGCCGTCAGGCGTGCTCTATGCTCCCGATTATACCTTCGAATACGGAAAAGGTTGTATGCTCAGGCAGTCCCCGTCAGACGAAGTGGTTATCATCAGCAGCGGAAGAGGCGCCCATGAGGCGATAGCCGCTGCTGAAGCCCTGGAAAAGCAGGGGATACACGCAGGCGTCGCGGACATGCCGTCCATCGACGAGGAGCTGCTTCTGGAGCTGAACGCTTCGGGGAAGACGCTTATATTTGCAGAGCAAAATAACGGCTATATCTGGTCCAATTTCAAGTCCCTGATTTTCGAGAAGAGGGTCTTTAATCACAACCAGCGCTATTATGCCCTCAATCTGCTGGATGCGCACGGAAAGCTTCAGTTTATCCATTCGGGGACATATTCGCAGCTTACGGGCAAATTCGGCCTCGGAGCAAAGCAGCTGGAGGCCTTTGTCAAAGAGATCGCGGGAAGGGGCTGAAGCAGTGAATATCGGTTTTGTCACATATTACAGCAAGGAAATCGTAGAGTTCGCCGGAAAAGCGGGCTTCGACTGCCTGGAGGTCTCGGTCAGGAAGGGCTCCTCCCTTGACCTGGACAGACTGAAGGAAAAGGATCTTGAGGCCGTTCTCGAAGACTTCAGGTCCAACGGCGTGAAGATAGGCACGCTCACCTGCAGCACCAACCATCTTGAGGGCGACCCGTCAAAGCGCAGGGAGAACAATGCCTACTTTAACAAGGCGATAAAGCTGTGCCGGAAATTCGGCACGGACATACTTACCACAAACGCATGGGGCGACAAATCAAAAACTCCTTCTGAGAATATCGGGACGTATAAGGAAGTGTTTACCGAATACGCTAAAGCAGCCGCGGACGAGGGCGTGCGCATCGCGCTGGAAAACTGCCCCCACTGGCTCGGATACCCCATGACCATAGGAAATATCAGCTTCAGCCCCGAAATGTGGGACGCATTGTTCGAAGCCGTGCCGTCAAAAGCGGTCGGACTCGAATTCGACCCGTCCCATCTTTTCTGGATGGGGATCGACTGCGTCAAGGCTGTCCGGGATTACGGCGAGCGTATTTACGCTTTCCACGCCAAGGATACCGAAATCATCAAAGAAAAGCGGGACAGATACGGGATTGCCGGAAAACAGATAGGGAAGGAATCGGAATGGGATTCGGGATGGTGGAGGTACAGGCTTCCCGGTCTCGGCATGATCGACTGGAAGGGCGTATTCAATGCGCTCTATGACATTGATTTTACAGGGCCGCTCATCATCGAGCACGAGGACCCCGTTTTCGGCGGGGACCGGAGCGAGAACGGCCTGGACCTGGGCCCGAAAACCGAGACGGGGCTTAAGCTGGGACTCCGCTATTTAAGGCAGTTCATGCTGTGACAGGCGAATTTGGGGGAATGTACCGTTGAAGGCAAAAAACATACTGGCTTTCGATATGGGCTCAAGCAACGGAAGAGCGATGCTCGGGCGGTTTGACGGCGAAAGGGTCTGCCTTGAGGAAATCCACAGGTTTTCAAACGACCCGGTCTCTGTGCTCGGCTGTATCCACTGGGACGTACTGCGCCTGCTCTGGAACATAAACGAAGGCCTTAAAAAATATTCGGCCTCGTATGACGGGCCGCTGATGTCGATAGGCCTGGACACCTGGGGAGTGGATTACGGGATACTGGACCGCCGCGGGCGCCTGCTGGGCAATCCCTGGCATTACCGGGACAGCCGCAACGATGAGACCGTAGGAAGGATATCGGACACGATCGCTCCGGACGAGATATTCAACATGACGGGCAATGCGGTCAGCAGCCACAACACCGTATACCAGTTGATGTCCACAAAGCTCCAGGAGCCGGATGTCTGGGAGCAGGTTCATACCGTCCTGCTGATGCCGGACCTCCTTTCCTATTTTTTAACCGGTCAAAAGGCGGCGGAATATACCAATGCCACCACAATGCAGCTGCTGGACAAAAGCAGGGCGGGCTGGTGCAAAAGCCTGCTGGAGCGCCTGGATATCCCCGAAAGGATCTTGCCGCCCCTGCAGAAGCCGGGTACGGAAAGAGGCTTGCTGAGGCCGGAGATAGGAAGGAATACGGGTATCGGAGATATCCCGGTCATTGCCGTCGCCACTCACGATACCGCGTCCGCCGTCTCGGCCATTCCCGATATGGACGAAGACTCCGCGTTTATCAGCAGCGGAAGCTGGTCGCTCGTCGGAGCAGTGACAGAGCGGACGTATGTAAATGAAAACGTCCGCCGGTGGGGCTTTTCAAATGAGGGAGGCGTTGGGGACAGCAACCTGCTTTTGCGGAATACGGTGGGCATGTGGATCATACAGGAATGCGTGCGCGAATGGAACAAGTCTGGAGCCGGCGTGGGTTTTGAAGAGCTGGTGAACCTTGCGGCAGCCGCCGACCCCTTCGACTGTATGATCGATCCCGACAACGCCTGTTTTTCAATGCCCGGGGACATGCCTCAAAAAATAATGCAATATTGTAAAAACACCGGGCAGAGGGCGCCCGGGTCAAAGGGCCTGATTGCCAGGTGCGTATTCGAAAGCCTTGCCTTAAAATACCGAAGCTGCCTGGAAAAGCTGGAAACCATCCTGGAGAGGCCTTTGGAATCTGTGCGCATTGTCGGCGGAGGCTCCAGGAACGGCTTGCTGAACCAGTTTACCGCAAACGCGGTGCAAAAGCCCGTATACTGCGGACCGGTTGAGGCCACGGCTATCGGGAACATTATGGTGCAGGCCATGTCTCTCGGCCTGGTGGAAAATCCGGCGGAAATACGGAGAGCCGTAAAAAATTCCTTTCAGATAAAGCTTTACGAGCCAGGGGATAAGCAGGAATGGGACGAGGCTTATATAAGGTTTCTGAAATTGATAGAGGCATAGCAAATAAGCGTCACGGGAGGTATTCAAACCTATGGGGACTATAAAATTCAGCGTGATTACGAGCAGTCTGGGAAAGCTCACCGACAGGTACTGCCGGACGGGCTACAAGGAGGATGTTGACTTCGGGGAGAAGCTGCTTCGGCTTTCAAAGCTAAAGTATCTCAGCGGTGTGGAATTCTCCCCGCGCCAGGTCGAGGGCCTTGAGATATCACAGGTCAAAAGTCTTCTGGAGAAATACGGCTTCGCCAATCCGGCCGTCGATGTCGACCTTACCTCGGAGCCGAAATACAAGTTCGGCAGCATCACGGCAAAAAATCCGGAAATAAGGGAGCAGGCCGTTAACAAGATAAAGGCCGCAATCGATTTTGCATCGGAGCTGGGCACGGGTACGGTCAATGTCTGGCTGGGACAGGAGGGCTTCGACTACCCCCTCCAGACGGATTATGTAAAGCAGTGGAGCCATGCCGTCGAGAGCCTTCGGGAATGCGCGGATTACAATAAAAATGTAAAGCTGTCGCTGGAGCCCAAGCCCCGCGAGCCAAGGAACAAAAGCCTGATCGATACGGTAGAAACCGCCCTGCTGCTCGCCTCGGATATCGGCAGGGACAATGTGGGCCTGTGCGTCGACGTAGGGCACATCCTGCAGTACGGGAGAAACATGACCCAGGCGGTCGCAAACACATTCCTGCACGGCAAGCTGTTCCATATACACACGAATGACAATTACGCAAGCTGGGACGACGACATGATCATCGGCTCGGTGCATACGGTGGAATTCATAGAGCTGTTCGCCCTGCTGAAAAATATCGGCTACGACGGCTGGTGCAGCGTGGACATTTTCCCCTTCAGGGAGGACAGCTTCAGGGCGGCGGAGGAAAGCATCCTGTACATGCGCAAATTCGAGGAGCTTGTGGACGTCATCGGCAGCGACAGGCTGAACGCCTGCCTGGAAAGCGACGATACCACGGAGACAATTAAATTGATAAGGGAAAGCATTTTCAAATAAAGACGGAAATACCGTTCAAACAGAGGATACGGAAAGGGCGGGAGGAGCCATATGAGTGAAGCAGTAAGGCAGCAGGTGGTTGAAGCGGCAAAGGCCATGTATTCAAAGGGCCTGGTGAACGCATTTGAAGGCAATGTCTCTTCGAAGGAGGATAACCGGGTTTATATCACACCAACGGCTACGTGCAAATCGCTTCTTACACCGGATTCGCTGGCTGTGACCGACGAATACGGCAAGGTTGCTGAAGGATGTGCGGCAAGGCCCTCGAGCGAGATCAAGCTGCATCTGGCAATCTACAGGATAAGGCCCGACGTCAAAGCCGTCGTGCATACGCATTCCGTTTTTGCTACGGCATACGCCATAGCAAATAAACCGATTGTAACCGAAGCGTATCCCGAAATGATCCTGCTGTTCGATAAAATCCCGGTCGTCCCGTATGGAACACCTGCAACGGATGAGATCTACAGGGGAATAGAAAAATACATCTTCGACACCGACGTATTCCTGATCGGTAACCACGGCGTCGTTGCGGTCGGAAACAGCGCGATGGACGCCTTTTACAAGGCCGAATCGGTCGAGAGCATGGCAAAGACCCTGACGATCGCCAGGTTCCTGGGCGGGGAAGCCCCCATACCCCAGGAGTCCCTTGAGATATTGTACCGGCGAAGGAAGGAAAAACGCGGGAAGGACAGGGTAAAGCTTTAAATTTTCACAGCTTTCAATATAAGCCGCAAAGTAGGAGGATAAAAACATGCTTGACCAGTATAAGAACAAATACGCCATAAAGCTCGGGCTGGCGCCGACGCGCAGGATACTGAACCGTCCCACGCTTTTCAACCGGGACGACGCCATCAGGGAGAAGGAGATCCTTGAAGCGAAGCTGAAGGAATGGAAGGTCGATTATGTCAATCTGGATTTTTTGAACGAGGAAGGCCTGGTATACCAGGGCTCGGACGCTGACAGCATCGCGCGCAGATTCACAGAGGAGGGCGTGGACGCGGTGTTCGCTCCGCACTGCAATTTCGGGACGGAGGACGCCGTGGCGAAAATCGCAAAGAAGCTTAACAAGCCGCTGCTTATCTGGGGCCCGCGCGACGGCCGTCCCGAACCTGACGGCAGAAGGCTGCGCGACAGCCAGTGCGGCTTGTTTGCAACCACGCGTGTGCTATCGGAGTTTGGAATTCCGTTTACGTATATTGTGAACAGCAGTGTCAACGACGAGGTTTTCAAACGGGGCTTCGACAATTTCATGGCGGCCGCATCGGTGGTAAAGGCCTTCAAAGGCATGAGAATTGGGCAGCTCAGCACCAGACCGGGCTCCTTCTGGTCTGTTAAGGCGAATGAGCTCGAGCTGCTGGAGCGCTTCGGCATCGAGGTGGTGCCGCTCTCGCTGCAGGATATCAAGAGGTCGATGGATGTCGTGCTCAGGAATCAGGCAAGCGAGGTGGACGAAGAAATCGCAGGCATTCTTTCCAGGGTGGACGATGTCAGCATCCCCCGGGAAGCGGTGAAAAACGTGGCCGCGCTTAAAATAGCCATGAAAAACTGGGCCGTGCAGGAGAGCCTTTCGGCCATAGCCGTGCTGTGTACAGCCGCGATAAGGGAATTGACCGGAGTAGTCCCATGTTTTGTGATGTCCGAGCTTACCGACGAGGGCATGCCCGCCATCTGCGAGACCGACCTGCACGGCGCGATAACCGCGGTGATGGCACAGGCCGCCGTACAGGGGCGTACGCCCGTATTCCTGGCAGACCTGACCAACCGCCATCCCGACAACGAAAACGCCGAGCTGCTGTGGCACTGCGGAGTCTTCCCGCATTCGCTGAAAAAGGCGGGGACCCGTACGGCGCTGACCGACCATTACGGCGCGGGAGTTCCGGGAGCGGCAAAGTGGGAGATAAAGGGCGGCGAAATGAGCATTGTCAGGTTTGACGGCCTGACGGGCCAATACTCGCTGCTTGTCACCAGGGGGAAAGGCGTGGACGGCCCAGAAACCAACGGGACATACGTATGGGTAGAATTCAAGGATTGGCCCAAGCTGGAACGCAGGTTTATCTATGGCCCGTATATACACCACTGCGTCGGCGTGCACGAGGACATAACGGCGGCGCTTTACGAAGCGGCCCGGTATATCCCGGGGCTCAAGCTTGACATGGTGGACCCGGATATCAGCGAAATGGAATAAGCTATAAAATGTTTTTATAGGAATTAAATTTTTACAGCAGTTTGGTCAAGGCAATATACGTGCAAAAACTTATGCATTATTTCTTATTTGAAAAATCTTTGGGAAGGTAAGGGAAAATACATGAAGCATCAGGATCTGATCAGACTTATGGCCCGTGCGGACAGGGAAGGCTTTGCCGTACCGAGCTTCAATTTCAACGATATATGGGATCTCACGGCCATTATCCAGGCGGCTGAGGAAGAAAAGGCCCCCGTCATGGTCCAGGCCATTCCGAGGGTCATGCACGCGCTCGGCCTGGAGACAGGCTGCGCCATGGCGCTGGCGGCAATCCGCCAAGCGTCGGTGCCGGTCATTCTGCACGTCGACCACTCCAATGACGTGGACTTTTGCAAAAGGGCCGTTGACGCGGGCTTCATGTCGGTGATGATAGACGCGTCCGCCCTTTCGCTGGAGGAAAATATAAGGCAGGTCAAAGAGGTCACGGATTACGCCCATGCCGCCGGAGTTTATGTGGAGGCCGAAATCGGGCGCATACGCGGCAATGATGTCGAGGGAGTCTATGAAGGCGAGGATTATCTTGCGCGCGTGGAGGACGCCGTAAGGCTGTGCGGCGAGACGGGCGTAGATTTGCTGGCCGTGGGCATCGGCACGGCGCACGGCTTCTACAAGGGCAAGCCGAAGCTCCACTTCGACCGGCTTGAACAGCTCCACAGCGCGCTGGAAATACCTCTGGTGCTGCACGGCGGCACAGGGATACCCGAGGAGGATCTTCATACCGCGATCAGGAACGGTATAAATAAGATAAACATCGGCACCGCGCTGCGGTTTGCGTATATAAGCAGCCTGCAGGAGCAGCTCCGCGACGCGAAGCCGACCGCGCACCCACTGGACATACACGCACAGGCGCGCGTCAGGATTAAGGAAGAGGTCAAAGCGGCCATACGCTCTGTCATGGCGGACGGCAGGTGTTGAGTGAATTGAAGGTTGTGTTTAAGTACTGAGTATCAGGAGCTGAGTTTTGAGAGCTGAGGTTGCGTGTTAAGTATTGAGGATTATAGCTATGGGTTTGGTTATCAGTTAATGGTTGAAGGGTTAAAGCTCGAGGATTAGCGGGTTTAGCAAATTTTGTGCGCTGTGCACATTTGAAAGGGATGTGAGTTGAAACAATGAGAATAGCGGTTGTAACTGAAGTGAGCACGCTTGAAAAGAACCATTTTGTCATTGAGGCGCTTGCCGGAAGAGAGCATGAAATACTGAACGCAGGAATGAGGAAGGATGTTGACGGGCCGGAGCTGACATACATCCATACGGGTCTGCTGAGCGCCATCCTGCTGAATTCGGGCTGCGCCGACCTGGTTGTCGGGGGCTGCGGGACGGGACAGGGCTACCTGAACTCCGTCATGCAATATCCGGGTATCTCCTGCGGACTGATCGAAAGCCCCCTGGATTCCTGGCTTTTCGCACAGATCAACGGAGGAAACTGCCTTTCCCTGGCGCTCAACAAGGGCTTCGGATGGGCCGGGGACGTAAACCTGAGGTTCATCTTCGACCGTTTCTTCGAGGTGGAGATAGGCTGCGGCTATCCCGAGCACCGGAGGGAATCCCAGAAGAAATCCCGCACGACGCTGATGGAAATATCCAAAATGTCGCACATTCCCTTTGATGAGCTCCTTGGAAAAATGGACGGTGAAATAATCAACAGGGTGCTGACCTTCCCCGGAGTCAAAGAAATCGTAGAAAAATATTCGGCGCCGGAGAACGTTGTCAGAAAGGCTCTGGACGAAAGGTATGAAGCGCTATGAGCGGGACGGACAATCGCAGGGACAGGGGACTGACCTACGGTATGATCGGAGGCGGGGTCGGTTCATTTATAGGCTCGGTGCACAGAAAGTCGCTGGCTTTGAACGGAGGCACAAGGCTTGCCTGCGGCTGCTTTGACATCGTCTGGGAAAATAATCTTCTGATCGGCAGGCAGAGCTCGGTGGAGGAAGGCCGCATCTATCCGGATTATTTAAAAATGCTTGAAGCCGAGGCCGCGAGGGAGGATCGCGTTGACTTTATCGCCATTGCGACGCCGAACAACCTTCATTACATCATTGCCAGAGCCTGCCTTGAGCACGGCTTTCATGTGGTATGCGAAAAGCCCATGTGCTTCGAGCTTGAAGAGGCCTATGAGCTCAAAAGGCTTGCGGAGGAGAAAAACCTTTTGTTCTGCGTCTGCTATTCCTATATAGGCTACCCCATGGTCAAGCAGGCCCGCAAAATGATTGAGGACGGAGCTATCGGCGATATCACCGTTGTGATGGCCGAATACGCGCAGCAGTGGGTAGCGGAACGGGTGCAGGAATCCGGCGGGAAGCCCTCCTTCTGGCGGAACGACCCAAAGGTATCGGGCGGCTCCCTCTGCGTGGGAGACATAGGGACCCATGTCGAATGCACGGTATCGTATATGACCGGCCTGAAGATCGAAAAGCTCTGCGCGAGCCTGAGAAGCATAGGCGAGGGCATCGGCCTGGATTCCAACGCAGAGATCCTTGTGAAGTACAAGGGTGGCGCAAGCGCGATATACTGGTGCTCGCAGGTCGCCGTCGGCATCGGGAACTGCTTCCGGATCAGGGTCTTCGGTACGAAGGGCTCTCTCGACTGGTCGCACGAAAGCCCCGGCGAGCTCAAGTATGCAAGCCTCGGGAGTCCCACCCAGACACTTGTCCAGGGGAAGAAATACATGGACCCCTCCGTGCTGAAGTACTGCCGCATCCCGGCATCGCACCCCGAAGGGTTTATCGAGGCCTTTGCCAACAATTACATTGCATTTACCGAAGCGCTTATGAAGGTCAGAAACGGCATCGTACCGGCGCGGAATGAGCTGGATTTTGCGGGTGTGGACGAAGGCATCAGCGGCGTCAATTTTATAAGGCGCTGCCTGGAAAGCTCGGCGCAGAACGGCGTCTGGGTCAATTTTCGGGATTGAGCTTCCATTCCGGGAAGCAGTTTAATAAGGGGGCTTTAGCGGATGAAGAGTATCGTAGTACGAAGGCCCAATGAAATCGGCATTGAGAATGCCGACACTCCGGACGTAAAAAAAGGCCAGGCGCTCATAAAATTCAAAGCGGCGGGTATCTGCGGCTCCGATATCAATTATTATAAAGGGGCAAGCCAGACGCCCATCAGCTATCCGCTGGTGCTGGGACATGAAATCGCCGGTGAGGTGCTTGAAATAGAGCCGAATCCGGAAGGCATCGGCGTAGGCGACAGGGTGGTGATTTCCCCCTACAGCTATTGCGGCAGCTGTTATCCATGCTCCATAGGAAGAACCAACTGCTGTAAAAATATAAAGGTTTACGGCACGCACATCGACGGCTGCATGATGGAATACCTATCTCATCCGGTCATACACCTGTGCAAGGCTCCGGCCGATGTCCCGTATGAAAAGCTGGCCCTGGCCGAGCCGCTTGCAATTGCACTGCACAGCCTGAACAGACTCAGGATAACGTCAGGCGAGCATATCGTCATTATAGGTACGGGAGCGATAGGCATGATCTCGGCGCTGGCTGCCATGCATTACGGCGCGGAGCCCATCATGCTGGATATCGCCGACAGCAAGCTGGACTTTGCAAAAAGCTGTGGGGTTAAGCACGCGATAAACCCGCTTAAGCTGAACGCAGCCGAATACATAAGCGATATAACCGGAGGCGCCATGGCCGAAGCCGTCATGGAGGTATCTGGAGCGGCTTCGGCGGTGAAGAGCTGCTTTGATTATGCATCCAACGCCGGGCGGGTGATCCTGACCGGCTGGGCAAAAGCGCCCGTGGAGCTGGACACGAAGCTGATCACCAGAAAAGAGCTGGATGTGCTTGGCGCACGCAATACCGACAAAAGCGAGATCAGCGAGGCAATAAGGCTCATTTCGGAAAATAAAGTCGATATCGACAGTGTGGTCACCAGGAAGATAACCTTTGATGAAATACCGGAAACCATAGCATTCATGGCCGGACATCCGGAAGAAAACATCAAGGTCGTCGCCCTATCGGAATAATGCTTGCGGCTTGACAGGAGGTAACTCATGGATTTTATAGGTCAATCAGGACAGCGTATCAGGAAGCTGAGACAGCTTGTTTTATCCGCCCCGTCCTCGGTATGTATCGAGCGGGCGGGGATATTTACCGAGGCGTATTTCAGGCACGAGGATAAGCCCGTTGTACTGAGGCGCGCTTTGGCAAACAGCGAAGTATTTAAAAACATGAGCATTTATATCGAAGAGGGCGGGCTTATCGCAGGAAACCAGTCGTCCAGGCTGAGAGCGGCGCCCATCTTCCCGGAATATGCCGTGGATTTCCTCATAGACGAGATCGACGATTTCGACAAACGCACCGGCGACGTGTTCCACGTCCGCGGGGAGGATCGGGAGGAGCTGCTTCGCATATGCTCCCTGTGGAAGGGGAAGACCCTTAAGGAAAAAGGGCTGGCGTACATGCCGGAGGACAGCAGGCTGCTCTATGATATCGGTGTTATAAGGGCGGAGGGCTGCTTTACCTCGGGAGACGGACACATTGCCGTGGATTTTGCGCTTGTCCTGGAGCACGGGCTTTCAGGGATAAGGCGTATGGCTGAAAAAGCCCTGTCCCGTCTGGACCTGACCAATGCGGCGGATATTAAAAGGAAGATGTTTCTTGACGCCGTGCTCATCACGTTTGACGCAGTCAAGGAGTTCGCTCTCCGGTATGCGCGGCTGGCGGAGGAAACGGCAGGCTCGGAACCGGATGAGAGAAGGCGCGGAGAGCTCTTGGAGATGGCCCGCATCTGCGGACGGGTGCCGGAATACCCGGCGCAGAGCTTCCGCGAGGCGGTGCAGTCCGTATGGTTCATCCAGCTGCTGCTCCAGCTGGAATCCAACGGCCATTCCGTTTCCTACGGGAGGCTGGACCAGTTTTTATACAGGTATTACGACGAAGATCTGAAGAGCGGCGCGATAACCGAGGAAGAGGCGTGCGAGCTTTTGGAGTGCCTCTGGATAAAGACCTATTCGATCAATAAGATCCGCAGCTGGGCGCAGACAAGGACAACGGCCGGAAATCCGCTTTATCAGAATGTCACCATCGGCGGCCAGACGCCCGGCGGGGAAGACGCGGTGAACCCGCTGTCGTACCTGGTGCTCAGGTCCTTCGGACGCGTCCGTCTCACGCAGCCAAACCTTACCGTACGTTACCACAGAGGCATCCCGGACGACTTCATGATGAAATGCATCGAGATAATAAAGCTCGGAACGGGGATGCCCGCTTTTAACAACGATGAAATCATCGTGCCTTCCTTCATCCGGCTCGGAGTCGCGCCTGAAGACGCGCGCGACTATTCGGCGATAGGCTGCGTGGAGGTTGCCGTGCCGGGCAGATGGGGATACCGCTGCACGGGAATGAGCTTTTTCAATCTGACAAAGGCTCTAATGATCGTAATGAACGGCGGCGTGGACCCTGTGACGGGCAGCGTCATATTCGACGGCGGTTATAAGCATTTTACCGAGATGGAAAGCTTCGAAGAGCTTTACGAGGCGTGGAAAAAGGCTGTCAGGCTGTTTGTCCGGCAGACGGTCATCGTCGACAACTGCGTGGATATCGCCCTTGAGCAGGAGGTGCCGGACGTGCTTTGCTCGGCCCTGACGCATGACTGCATCGAGAGGGGACTGACGATCAAGGAGGGCGGAGCGGTATATGATTTTGTAAGCGGTGTGCAGGTAGGCGTGGCAAACCTGGGCAATTCTCTCGAGGCCGTCCGCAAGGTGGTCTTTGAGGATAAACTGATCACGCCGTCCGAGCTCTGGCAGGCCATTGAAACAAATTACGAGGGCGCGGAGGGCGAGCGTATACGCCGTATTCTACTCAAGCACGCGCCAAAGTACGGGAACGATATCGACGAGGTGGATACGCTGACCACCGAAGCCTACAGCCTGTTTGTGGATGAAATCGAAAAATACAGGAATACGCGCTGCGGCCGCGGGCCGATCGGCGGCGTATACTATGCCGGAACTTCCAGCGTATCGTCCAATGTGCCAATGGGAATGGTGGTGGGAGCCACGCCTGACGGCAGGAAGGCCTTCGAACCGGTTGCCGAGGGCTGCTCGCCGTACAGGGGAACCGATACGAACGGGCCGACGGCGGTGTTGAAATCGGTCGGCAAGCTGCCTATCGGAAGGATAACGGGAGGGGTCCTGCTGAATCAGAAGCTGTCGCCGGGTGTCCTGAAAACAGAGAGCGATATGAAAAAGCTTCTTATGATGATGCGGACGTTCTTTAATACGCTCAAAGGCTTCCACATCCAATACAATGTCGTCGACCGGGCGACCCTGCTGGACGCGCGCGAGCACCCGGAGCAGCACGGCGACCTCATTGTAAGGGTGGCGGGCTACAGCGCCTTCTTCAACGTATTGTCGCCCGAGACGCAGATGGATATCATCAACCGCACCGAACATGTGCTTTAACATAGGAGAAACGCATGGCAAGGAGGTCCGCATGATGGAAGACGGAAACAGAATAAAGGTCATGCTTTCAGAAAACGAGGAAGCCCTGAGAACAAGCCTGTGCAAGCTTTTTAAGGACTGCGAGGAAACCGAGCTCGTGGGGACGTCCAACGACGGCGACGAGATGATCGCCCTGGCGATGGAAAGAGAAGCCGACATCATTCTTATGGATATCGGCAGCAACCGCCAGAAAGAGGGGATAGAGGCCGCCCGGAAAATATCGGAGCTCAGGCCGGAGGTGAGCATCGTCATGCTCGGGGTAAGGGAAGACAAGAGCTCCATTTTCGAAGCCTACTGCATTCCCACCATCGAGGACTATATCGTCAAGACGGACAGCAAGGGAGCGATCATTGGAAGCGTACGCAGGGTATATAACGAAAAGAAGCTGAACCTCCTGCAGGACACGCTGGTGTACAATCCGCCGAGGCTCTGCCTGCGGGAAAAGGTCCTCACAATGTTCATAAACACCCTGTGCGCGCTCACCCCGACCGAGCGCGACATCATCCGGCTGATCCTTACGGGCATGAGCACCAACCAGATAGCCCAGGAAAGGGGAGTGGAGCTTGTGACCGTGAAAACCCAGATAGGCAGCCTGTTGAAAAAATTCAATTTAAAAAGAAAGAAGCAGATCAAAACGATGATCGAGCTGCTTCACTTTGAGTGCCTTTTCATTTAACCGGAAGCCGGAGCTCAATATTCCAGGAAAATTTTCCTCCCGCTTGCCGTGGATTCCCTTATCGCTTCGATGATGGCGATCGCCCTGCAGCCGTCCTCAAAAACGGCCCCGACCGGAGAGATCTCCAGCCCGTTTGCCATGCAATCCAGCAGATGGGCGATTTCATTCACATGGGCGTCCTCCCAGCCGATACCCAGGCCCCGGGGCCAGAATACGTCCATCAGGGGATGCCTTTTGTCGGCCTGAGTGACGTTTATCTTTGTGAAGCCGGTGACTTCTAGGATGGGGGAGTCCTTGAGATAAACGTTCAGCATATTGGGCTCGTCCGTATCAAAGGAAATGCTTCCGCCCGAGCCGTACACCTCCCATTTGAGCTGGTTCTTCTTTCCGCTGTAGACGCCCGACGCCTTATACGTCCCTGTCGCGCCGTTTTCAAATTCCACGATCGCAAGCATTTCCTCGTCCGTTTTGACCGCTACGGGTCCTTTAGCCGAGCTTCTTGTTGTGTTGTAAGTCTTCAGCAGCCCGCTGACCGAAGCCACCTCTCCCATGAGAAACCTGGAAATATCGATGAGATGGGAGCCCACGCCATAGGAGACCCCGGACGATTTGGAGCCGGTCACATACCAGACCTTTTCGGCAGGCAGGGCGTTGTCCGCGCCCGCGTCCTGGTTGTAATTGCCGCTGAATGAGTAGAGTTTCCCCAGCGTGCCGCGTTCGATGAGCGTTCTGGCAAGAAGGACGGCCGGGAAGAAGCGGTAGTTGAAGCCGCACATCCCTCTGACCTTGTATTTTGACAGAGCGGCGCACATCTCTTTTGCATCCCGGACACTCAACGCCAGGGGTTTTTCACACAAGATATCCTTTCCTGCGGCCGCGGCCTCCAGCACGACCTGCTTGTGGAGGGTATCGCCCGTGCATACGTCGACAAGGCGGATATTTTTGTCCGAAAGCAGCGTGTCCCAGCCCGTGCAGGCATAGCCGTAGCCATATCTTTCGGCGGCCTCCGACGCTTTTTCAAGGGTGCTGCCGGCCACTCCGGCCAGCACCGGATAATAGTTCCTGTCCCAATAGGTATAGCGTATTTTGCTGAAGGCGTTCGAATGGGCCCTGCACATAAAGCCCGTGCCAACCATGCCGACGCCGATTTTTGTTTTTTGTGAAATATCCATGGCTATTCCTCCCACAGCAGTTTACAATAAAGGATTGTGGAGCAGGATATCCCGAATGGAATGCAGCAGCTTGTCATACCCGGCCGTAAAGTCGCGCAGGGTCATCACCATCGCCCCGTATGCTTCAAAGGGCTTGTTGTCCGCCCAATCCCATTCCTCGTCGTATGCCTTCACAAAATCCGGCAGCTTGCCGGACAGGTTTCCAACGATCTCCGTTGAAACGGGAATATCTATCCTGGGCCTGTAAGGGGATTCCGCCGCATTGATCATCACCTGCCAGGAGTGGGGCAGCGTCATGATGCAATTCCCGCCGACCAGCTCCGACCACTGCAGCGCGTTCCTGTAGGCCGCCACAAGGAGCTTCGTCCTGTAGCCGCGCTGTTTGTACAATTCATAGGATTTTTTGAATACAGCCACCCCGGCCCACTCAAGATGCTCCGCATCGATCGATATGCCGCCCTTTTTGGCTGTGACCTTCAGCCAGTCGTCCAGCCTTCCGGTCATGATGGCGCAGGCGGGCGCAATGCTTTCCACCGGCTTCCCTTCGAGCTCGCGCCGCTTCAGGCCGCGTTCCACCGCCTCCGCAGCCGCGATTGCCTGGGCTACGGTGAAGGCAAGCGTGACGATGACCGATATTCCGGCGTATGTCGCTTCTTCAACAGCCTTCAGGGCTCCGTGCGAAGCCGGCAGCTTTATGTGCAGGTTCGGTGCGAGCGAATTTAACTGCAGCGCTTGTTCGAGCAGCTTTTCAGAGCTTCTGTAGTTTTTTATGTTGGTCTGTATGGTAAACCTTCCCTTCAGGCCCTTGCTGGCTTCAAAGACGGGCAGGAACCTCGCTGAATTCCGTACGCAAATTTCCTGTGTTATCCGCCAGGCGATATCCTCCTCTGATGCGGAAGCCTCATTTTTGATTAATTCGTCAATCGGCCCGCGCCACAGGGACATTTCCTTTTCAACGGCGTTGGCGATGATGGGCGGATTCGTGGTGGCTCCTACGGCGCCTCTTTCTATTGCGTAGTCCAGCTCCTCCGAAAGGCAGGAATCGTTCCAGAATTCGCCGTCCTCGGACAGTTCCATGCACTCGGTGATCCTGCATCTTATAATTTCGGCATTGCTTCCTTTCATGGTTTTTTCCTCCTTGTTATATTTTCCTGTAAGCCTTCGCGGGTCAGCCGCCTATCCGGGCATTGATGCCGTATGCGGCGAAAATATCTGGGTAACCTGCGAGGTCGCCGTCCTGCAGCTGCTTTTCAGCTTTCAGCCCATACGGCCTGAAAAGTGAACGGTATTTGGCCTCTCCGAACTGATGGAAGGGCAGCAGGTCCGCCCGGCATACTCCAAGACCCGCAATCACGGCGGCAATCCTGTCCATGCTTGCCTCATCGTGATTGAAGCCCGGGATGACAGGGATTCTCACCGTTACATCGCAGCCCGCGGACAGTATAAAAGCAAGGTTTTCAAAGATGATTTCCGTTCCCGTCCCTGTGAATTCGCGGTGCTTTGAATCATCCGCGTGCTTGACGTCGAAATAGATGAGGTCGGTGTGCGGAATCACCAGCTCAAATGCCTCGCGCGGGACGCAGGCGCAGGTTTCGATGCACGTATTTATGCCGTCCCGCTTAAGCCTCTCAAGCAGCGCGGCCGCGAAATCAGGCTGTGCAAGCGGCTCGCCGCCGGAGAGCGTAACGCCTCCGCCCGATTCCTCGAAGAAGGCGATGTCCTTTTTAAGCTCGTCCACAAGCGCTTCCACGCCGATATCATACCCCTTGACTTCAAGCGCGCGGGGGACGCAGACCGAAGCGCAGGCGAAGCAATGGAGGCATTTTGCCGCATCGTATTGCAGAACGTCGCCGGAGCCGGAGGAAGGCGCTGTTTTCAGCGCTCCGCTTCCGCAGGCGGATGCGCATGCTCCGCAGCCGATGCATTCCGCCCGGTTGTAGAAAAGCTCGGGCCACGGGCTCTGCGATTCCGGGTTTGAACACCACCGGCACCGGAGAGGGCAGCCCTTGAAGAAAACCAGGCTCCGTATACCGGGACCGTCGTGAAGGCTATATCGTTGAAGGTTATATATTGTTCCCATAGTCAAAATTATAGATAGATGAATATGACTTAAGTAGTCTGATTTTTTATAATACTATGCCAGCGATTGATATTGTTATATAATTTGATTATGAGGCTATACTCGGTTAATATTATAGAATTAGGAGTGAAAATAATAATGAGCAAAACACGGAAGCTAAGTTTTTTTGCCGGGGGCAAATGGATTGAATCAAAATCGGAGAAATATATGCCGGTATTCGATCCGAGTACGGGTGAGG
>JAEZJL010000297.1 GCA_023415815.1 Bacillota bacterium
GTTCTGGACTACATCCGAAATACAGAAAAAAACCGTAAGCTACGGCATTTGCCTTTTCGGGGGACTATGGATATTGCTATCGCACGTGCTGTTTGTGTTGTTTGTCGCGCGAAGCCTTATATTTAAAACCGACAGGGATGCCTGAATTTATATTCCGAAAATATTGCAGAACTGCGAAGCTGTATTGTAAGCAGCAAGGAGGATACAAATTATGCCGCTTGACGCCTTAACGCTAATTTATCTTGCCCTGCTTTTCTTTGTCCTATTTCTGGTCATAAGAGCCGCCATCAACGGGTCCGATCTCGCAAGGGACGTCAGAAAAATAAGGACTCTTATGGAAACCAGGCTTATTACTGAGCAGCAGACAGAAAAGGACAAAACAGAGGAAGCGGTTGAGGAAGCTGTGGAAGACAGTATCTGCCCGGCTTGCGGAGAGGAATTATCCGCCGGGGATAAAGAGTGTCCGGCTTGCGGTTTGACGGTAAAATAGTCCTGACGAACCGGCTCATTTTCCCCCTTTCAGGACCTTGAACGCCACTTCCTGCCTTTCGAGCTTGTCGGATAAGCCGTCCACTTTGATCTCAAGTGCTCCCAGCTTTTCATACGTCTGTTTGTATCCGTCGAACAGAACTTTAGAACTGTCCTTGAATTCGCTCTCAAGCACTGTAACCTGATTTCCTAAGGTTCTTATCTCTTTAGTCACGCTCTGGATATCCGTGGTATTGCTTTGGATATCTCTAGACATACTCTGGACATCCCTGCTCAGGCTTTGGATGTCATTCGTATTGCTCTGGACGTCCCTGCTTAGGCTTTGGATGTCATTCGTATTGCTCTGGATAACCCTGTTCAGGCTTTGAATGTCATTCGTATTGCTCTGGATAACCCTGTTCAGGCTTTGAATATCATTCGTATTGCCTTGGATGTCCTCGTTCATACTCCGGATATCGCTGTTCATGTTTCTAATATCATCGATATTGCTTTGAATATCTTTGTTTAAACTCTGGACATCCCTGCTCATGCTTTGAATATCTTTGGTATTGTTGTCCACCTTTTCGGTAATATCTTTCCTGAACTCGGTAAACTCGCTGTACATCCTGGTCAGAAGCTCAAAGGATTTATCTTCCAATATATGTCATCCTCCTCGGAAATTGGTAATCACATTATACCATTCCACCGACTCGTTGTGAAGAGGCATTAATCGATATTTTATTGCCTGTTCCACAGCAGCGGAGTCCTCGCTGCCTTCTGCAAAGGCAAAGGGCGGAGCCCGGCTCCGCCCTTTCAAATCACTTTACTTCTCTATCAGCGACTGTCCCGTCATTTCAGCCGGCTTCTCAAGCCCCAGTATCTCCAGCATGGTGGGGGCCAGGTCGGCAAGCCTTCCTTCCTTGAGCTTCACATCTCCGAGGCCTATGCCCATCAGCGGCACGACATTCGTCGTATGCGCAGTAAAGGGGCCTCCCGTATCGTAGTCTATCATCTGCTCGGCATTCCCGTGATCAGCCGTAATCAGCACAACACCGTCTTGCTCCAGAACGGCGGGCACTATTCTGCCAAGGCAGCTGTCAACGGTCTCAACTGCAGAAACTGCGGCGCTCATGATGCCTGTATGTCCAACCATGTCGCAGTTGGCAAAGTTCAGCACGATCACATCATACAGCCTGGAATTTACCCTCTTGAGCATCTCTTCCGTCACTTCATAAGCGCTCATCTCTGGCTTGAGATCATAGGTTGCCACCTTCGGCGAGGGTATGAGCGCCCTGTCCTCTCCCTCGTACATGGCCTCGACGCCTCCGTTGAAGAAGAAGGTCACGTGCGCATACTTTTCTGTCTCGGCGATCCTGAGCTGCTTGTAGCCCAGGCGGCTGATATATTCTCCGAAGGTGTTGGTCAGGCCTTCCGGCTTGAAAGCTACCGTAACATTAGGCAGCGTCTTGTCATACTGAGTCATGCATACATAAGTCAATGGCAGGAAGCCCAGCGGCCTTTCAAAGCCCTTGAATTCAGGGTCGGTAAACGTCCTTGTTATCTCTCTTGCACGGTCGGGCCTGAAATTGAAGAAAATCACGGAATCGTTGCTGCCAATTGTTGCAACAGGCTTTCCGTCCCGCAGGATGACCGTAGGCTTAACAAATTCGTCGAATTCCTCTCTGGCGTAGGACTCCGCAACAGCCTGGCCGGCCGTAGGAGCTTCCAGCCCCTTGCCGAGCACCATGGCGTCGTAGGCCTGCTTCACTCTTTCCCATCGGTTGTCCCTGTCCATGGCGTAATACCTGCCCATAACGCTGGCTATGCTGCCCGTGCCGATTTCAAGAAGCTTCGCTTCCAGCTCCTCGACATAGGTCTTTGCGCTGTCGGGCGGGACGTCTCTTCCGTCAAAGAAGCAGTGCACGAACACATCCTTGAGCCCCAACCTGTGAGCCAGCTCTATAAGCGCATACAGGTGCGTATTGTGGCTGTGCACCCCTCCGTCGGACAGAAGGCCGTACAGGTGCAGCTTCGTGCCGTGCTTTTTGCAGTTGTCTATTGCGGCGATGAATTCCTGCTTTGAGTAGAAATCTCCGTCTTCTATGGATTTTGTAATCCTTGTGAGCTCCTGGTAGACGATCCTGCCCGCTCCGATATTGGTATGGCCAACCTCGGAGTTGCCCATCTGGCCTTTGGGCAGGCCGACATCCATGCCGCTGGTGTGGATTACCGTGTTGGGATATGCCTTCATAAGCCTGTCTATATTGGGCTTGCTGGCGGCCTTTATGGCGTTCCCCTCTTCACGCGGGTTGACGCCGAAGCCATCAAGAATAATAAGTGTAACCAATTTATTTTTCATATAAAACCTCCCATTCGCTATCTATAATGCAAAAAGAATCCATACATGAGTTTTCGCATTAATATTACCTTGCCCGGCCTGTTGTATAAATTAATCCATCCCTTATATAAGTCCTTTATGAAGCTTTTATAGTAAAAAATCAGCAGGGCATCAATCCCTGCTGATTTTTGTGATCGGCAGTAGCGCCGCCATACATTCACAGCTTCGTTCAGCCGTCGTACTTCACTATTTTTTCAAAATCGTCCAGCTTCAAGCTTGCACCGCCAACCAGACCGCCGTCTATGTCGGACATGTTGAACAGCTCGCCCGCATTAGCCGCCGTTACGCTTCCGCCGTACTGTACGCGTACGGCCTCGGCAGTCTCCTCGTCATACAGCGCCTTCACGGTTTCCCTGATGATGGAGCAAACCTCGTTTGCCTGCTCGTTGGTAGCCGTCTTGCCAGTGCCTATGGCCCATATCGGCTCATACGCGATTACAAGCTGCTTGACCTGTTCCGCGCTGAGTCCGAGCAGAGCTATCTTCACCTGGTACCTTACAAGATCCGCGGTGACTCCCTGTTCCCTCTGCGCAAGTGATTCGCCTACGCAAACGATGGGCTTGAGGCCGTATTTATATGCCGAATGCACCTTTTTGTTGACGGTTTCATCGGTCTCCGCAAAGTACTGCCTTCTCTCCGAGTGTCCGATGATTACATATTCCACGCCGAGATCCTTGAGCATGGGACCGGAGATTTCCCCGGTGAACGCTCCCTTTTCCTCCCAGTGAAAATTCTGCGCGCCGACCTTTATATTCGAGCCTTCGGCCGCCTTCAAAACGCCCGGCAGGGAAACGAAGGGGACGCATACGACTACTTCGGCCGCTCCGCCCGCTACCCTTGGCTTGAGAGCTTCAACAAATTCAACGGCTTCCTTCGCAGTCTTGTTCATTTTCCAGTTGCCTGCCGCAATTTTCTTCCTGGGGTTTTTGTCCAGAAGGACCGCTATGCCCGGGAGCACCTTTCCTTCCAGGAATTCGAGCGAAGCGCCTCCGCCTGTGGAAATGTGCGTGATCTTATCGGCAAAGCCGAGCTGTTCGACCGCCGCGGCAGAGTCGCCGCCGCCGACGATCGATATCGCTCCCGATTCGGCAACAGCTTTTGCTATTTCCCTGGTCCCCGTGGCAAAGTTCGGGAATTCGAAGACTCCCATCGGGCCGTTCCATATGATGGTCTTGGCCTTGCTTATTTCCTTGGAAAACTTCTCTATTGTGAGCGAGCCTATGTCCATGCCCATCCAGCCATCCGGCATGTCGTCGGACGGTACGTATTTATGGTCGGTGTCGTTCTTGAATTCCTTGCCGACGATGCTTCCTATGGGAAGCAGAAGCCTGACGCCCTTCTTTTCGGCCTTCTCAAGAAGGTTCTTCGCAAGCCCGATCTTATCGTCCTCGCATATGGAGTTTCCTATTCTATAGCCTTTGGCCTTCAGGAAGGTATATGCCATCCCTCCGCCGATGATAAGCGTGTCGACCTTGTCTATGAGGTTTTCAATGACCTCTATTTTGTCGGAGACCTTGGCTCCGCCGAGTATCGCAACAAAAGGCCTTGCAGGATTTGAAAGCGCCTTGCCCATGACGTCGATTTCCTTCTCGATAAGGAAGCCGCACACCGCCGGAAGATAATCGGCCAGACCCGCCGTGGAGGCATGCGCCCTGTGGGCCGTGCCAAAGGCGTCGTTGACAAATATCTCAGCCAGGCTTGCCAGCTCCTTCGCAAATGCGGGGTCGTTCTTTTCCTCTTCCTTGTGGAACCTGACATTCTCAAGCATAAGGATTTCGCCGCTTTTAAGCGCGGCTGCCTTTGCCTTCGCATCCGCTCCGATTACGTCGGAAGCAATGATAACGGGCTTGCCGAGCAGTTCGCTGAGCCTTGCGGCCGTGGGCTTCATGCTGAATTTCGCTTCAGGTCCGCTTTTGGGCCTTCCGAGATGGGATACGAGTATGGTTTTCGCGCCCCTGTCCACAAGGTACTTGATAGTGGGAACGGCGCCGATGATGCGTTTATCGTCGGTTATGTTCAGGTTTTCATCCAACGGTACGTTGAAATCCACCCTGACGATGACCTTTTTGCCATTTACGTCGATATCCTCTATTGTCTTTTTATTGTATGCTGCCATACCATTCATCCTCCAATTTATCAGAAAATTTAAAAGGTCCACCCTTAACCACTAAGGGCAAGAGTAGACCTCAAAATAAAATTCCTTTATTTAGCGTCAACCTTTGCCATGTAGCTTATAAGGTCAACAACCTTGTTTGAATATCCCCACTCGTTGTCATACCAGGAAACCAGCTTGACAAAGGAGTCGTTGAGGGCTATGCCGGCTTTTGCGTCAAAGATGGAGGTGCGCGGATCGTGTATGAAGTCTGAGGAAACAACCTCGTCTTCGGTATATCCGAGGATGCCCTTCATTTCGTTTTCGGAAGCCTTCTTGACGGCCGCTTTGATTTCCTCATAAGTTGCGGGCTTTGCAAGACGGCAGGTGAGGTCTACGACCGACACGTCAACCGTCGGAACCCTGAAGGACATGCCGGTGAGCTTGCCCTTGAGTTCGGGAATAACGCTTCCTACGGCCTTTGCAGCGCCGGTAGACGAAGGGATGATGTTGTGCGCAGCCGCGCGTCCGCCTCTCCAGTCCTTCTTGGAGGGTCCGTCGACCGTCTTCTGTGTTGCGGTGATGGAATGAACCGTGGTCATGAGTCCTTCAACAATGCCGAAATTGTCGTTGATGACCTTTGCAAGCGGCGCCAGACAGTTGGTGGTGCAGGATGCATTGGAAACCACGTTCATATCCTTGCTGTACTTGCCCTGATTGACGCCCATTACAAACATCGGGGCATCCTTTGAGGGAGCGCTGATAACGACCTTCTTCGCGCCGCCCTTGAAATGTGCGGAAGCTTTCTCGACATCCGTGAATACACCGGTGGATTCCACTATGTATTCCGCTCCGCATTCGCTCCATGGGATCTCTTCGGCCTTCATTGCAGCGTAAACAGCTATCTTTTTACCGTTAACTACGAGCTTGCCGTCCTCTACGGATATGGAGCCCTTGAACTGCCCATGCACGGTATCGTACCTCAACATGTAGGTCATGTACTCAAGATCGATAAAAGGATCGTTTATGCCCTTAACTTCAATCTCGGGATTCTCGATTGCAGCTCTGAAAACCAGACGTCCGATTCTTCCAAAACCGTTAATTCCAACTTTTACTGCCATGTCTATTTACCTCCCATATAATTATGTTATGAATATAATTCTTTTATTGGATAAGTTTAACCCAAACCATAAATATTTTATATTATTTCATTTTGCTTTTCAATACTTAAGGTAAAAATAAATAAATTTTTAACAAAGTGCTAATGTACGGGGACACACCTCCAAAGTCCGTTGCGAGGTATGTCCCCGTTTGAATTATCCGTAATCCAGGCCCCAAATTTTTTTGATGGGCATGTCCACGCCTGTATTATCCGTGATCCCGGCCTCCAAAATCCTTTAACGGGGATGTCCCGTTTGGAGTATCAGGACTACTTTGCACGGCTTTATATTATCCATTTTGCGGAGAAAGTATTCTCAGGGGGTGTATATCGTGTACTTGTCGACCATTTTTATGGGGTTGTAGGACAGCTTCGCCTTTCTCATGCCCTCCAGACCGAGGTCCTGCTCCCTGTTTATATATTCTGCGCCACTCCATTCGTGCTCGCAGAACTGCTGGTTTATGAGCGTATAGAGACCGTCCATGTGGGTGTTGGCTTTTTCGACATGTATCACGGCCGTATCCCGGTTCAGCATCTCTCCGACCGTGAAGGCCTCATACGAGGAGCCGTCCACCTTCAGCAAGGCGCCCTTGCAGCCAAGGGTCCTGAAGTTGTACAGCAGCTCCATGTTCGCATAGCGTTCGCAGTAATCTCCCTCCTGGCAGTTGCACTTCTTTTCCCTGCACCATTCGGTCATTATCCTGGTGCACTCGTCCAGCAGCGAACAGCTGAGAGGGACGTACTCAAAGGCGTGATCCCTTTTGAATCTGTTTATATGGTTGCGCTTGCCGTCGAACTTCTTACCCTTCAGGGATATGAGGTCGGACGAGAGATACAGGTAATCGCTGTTGTCGCGGTCATGTACGATATCGGCCTCCGAGGCGGTGAACCCATTAAAATGCTGCAGCTCGCCGTCGGTTATCCTTCTGAAGGCAGGACGCCAGCCCCTGCTCCTGAAGTAGTCCCGCAGGCGGCTGATGGCCTCCGAAAGCTCTCCGGCATCCGCCGGACCTATGGGCATCATGGCAAACGGCTCGCTTTTGGCCGGCACCGCTATCACGCATAAAAGGCTTCCGAGGATGGTGTATCTGAATTTGTAAAAATTCCTCCATGCAAAAAAATTTGTAAACGTGAGCTCTGATATCTGCGCATTGTGTCCTGCGAGCTGTCTGTCAAACAAGGGCTTGTCGCGCAGCGTTATCTCAGAAAAATCCATTGGGCAATTCTCCTGTCATTTTATGAATGCTTCTCTGACTATAATATGTACCATTCTCCCGTCAGTTGAAACATCAATCCCCAAAGCCGACGCCGATACTTTTGGCGATTTTTACGAGCTCGCCGTCCGGCGGTACCGTTTTAAGCCTGCCGACGGCTTCCTCAAGCGGGACGGCCGTTATGGAGTCGCCCTGCAGGCTGACCATCATTCCGAACCGGCCTTCGGTTGCCAGCTCGACGGCTCTGACGCCGTATCTGGACGACAAAAGCCTGTCGTACGGGTTCGGACGTCCGCCCCTTTGCAGGTGTCCGAGAACGGTCACCCTCGTTTCGATGCCGGTTAATTTTTCTATATCCTCGGCAATCCTGTTGCCTATGCCTCCCAGCCTGATCGGGTCGGGGCTGTCATTGACCACCTTGCTCACTACCATGCCGCCGTCGCGCGACTTCGCTCCCTCGGCCGCCACAACGATGCTGAAATGCTTGCCGGCCTCGGCCCTCTCCGTTATCTTCCTCGAAACCTTGGCTATATCATATTCTATTTCCGGTATAAGTATTACGTCGGCGCCGCCGGCTATGCCGGAGGTGAGCGCTATCCAGCCCGCATACCTGCCCATGACCTCCAGGATCATGACCCTGTGATGCGATTCGGCGGTGGAATGCAGCTTGTCAATGGCTTCCGTCGCGGTGTCAACGGCTGTCATGAAGCCGAAGGTGGTATCCGTGGCCGAAAGGTCGTTGTCTATGGTCTTAGGGACTCCTACGACATTCAGGCCCTTCCTGGCAAAGTCCCTGGCGCTTGTAAGCGTGCCGTCGCCGCCGATAAGAATCATGCAGTCGATGCCCTGCGCCCTCACATTTTCCATCACCCTGTCGGACATGTCCGCGTACTCCGCCTTGCCGTCCTTCACGACCTTGAACTTGAAGGGGTTATCCCTGTTCGACGACCCCAGGATGGTGCCTCCCTTGTCAAGGATGCCCGATACGTCGCCGGACTTGAATTCCACATAGTCGTTCAGGACAAGGCCCCTGTAGCCGTCCTTGAAACCGATTACCTCATATTTGTATTTGACCATCGCCGTTTTCACTACCGCCCTTAAGACCGCATTCAATCCCGGGCAATCGCCTCCGCCGGTCATCACGCCTATTTTCTTTATCATCGCTTCCCCTCCGAACATTATTAATCTAATTAATTATACGTCCGTTTATTCAACATTGCTTATTATCGCAGTCAAAAATCCGGCGGCTTTGACAAGATCGTCGATGAGTATCCTTTCTTCAACGCTGTGAACCTTGTCCATACCAACGCTCATATCCACTGCCTGTATGCCCTTCCCGTTTATTATGTTGGTATCGCTGCCGCCTCCGGTCTCCACCAGCTTAAGCTCAAGTCCCTCTTCTGCGGCGGCTTTTTCGAGTATGCCGATTATATAGGAGTCCCTGGGTATGTCATAGGAGGGGTATATGAGCTCCGACTTGAATTCCACGCTGCCGCCGTACCGGCGAGCGGCTTTCTCAAAGCACTCCTTCATGTGCGCCGTCTGCTCCTCCAGCTTGCGCTTGTCCCTGCTGCGCGCTTCCGCCTTTATACTGACCCTGTCGCATACGATATTCGTTTCCGTGCCGCCGCCTATTACTCCTATATTAGCCGTAGTCTCAAAATCGATGCGCCCGAGCTTCATCCCGGCGATCGCTTCCGAGGCTATCTGTATGGCGCTGACGCCCTCTTCGGGGCAAACCCCGGCGTGCGCAGCCTTACCTATGACCTCGACATAAATCTTGTCCTGCGAGGGGGCCTTGACCGCCGCGCTGCCCACGGTCACTCCGTTATCCAGGACTATCCCGTATTTTGCGTATATCAGGCTGTAGTCAAGGTTTTTGGAGCCGTAGAGCCCGCCCTCCTCCGCTACGGTAAAGGCTATCTGAATGTCTCCGTGCGGTATGCCGTCCTCCCTGATAACCCTTAAGGCTTCGAATATGCTTACGATCCCGGCGACATCGTCGCCGCCGAGCACCGTCGTCCCGTCCGACCTTATGTAGCCGTCTTCAACCACGGGCTTTTTTCCGATCCCGGGAGACACCGTATCCATATGGGCCATAAGCAGGATCGCCGGCACGGGCTTGCCGCCCTTTACGGTACAGATGATGTTACCGGTATTGCCCCCGATTTTTTCCCCTGCGCCGTCCTCGACGCAATCAATGCCCATCTCCCGCAGCTTCCCCTTTATGAGGTCGGCCATCTGCCGCTCGTTCCTGGTCAGGCTGTCCACCTGCACCAGCTGTAAAAATTCATTTACTATTCTTTCCCTGTTGACCACCAATATCACTCCAATCCCATTTTGCCTTTTAGTTGCATATCCTTGAAGCCGTTCTGCCTCAACGCCTCAAACAGTATGACCGCCGCTGAATTCGAAAGGTTGAGGGACCTGATGGAGGGCCTCATGGGTATCCTGATGCACCATTCCCTGTTGGCCTCCAGCAGCTCTTCAGGCAGTCCGGCCGTCTCCCTCCCGAAGACAAAAAAGCAGTTGTCCGGGTATTCAACATCCGCATAGCTTTTTCCTGCTTTTGTACTTGCATAAAAAAAAGCCATATTCCGGTATTTCTGCCTTAATTCTTTAAAGCTGTCATAGCAGCTGAGTCTGACCTCGCTCCAGTAATCAAGCCCGGCCCTCTTTAGATATCTGTCCTCGATTGAAAACCCCAGGGGCCTGACCAGGTGCAGCCCCGTCCCGGTCGCCGCGCAGGTGCGGGCTATGTTTCCGGTATTCTGGGGTATTTCGGGTTCAACCAATGCAATATTGAAAGGCATACAAATACACTCTCCCAGATTATATTACCACAAATATAGGAGTTTAAATATCTTGTTTGGATATCCCTCCAACGAAAAAAAGCCAATCCATGATGCCAGGCATCACAAATCAACTTGTTTGTTTTCCGTAAATCTTTTAAAGCACTCAGCCGCCTTCGACGGAAATGTCAAGCTCAATGACGTCCCCTTCGTTTATTATAAGGGGGATGCATACTGTTTTCATCTTGTTGGGGGATATCTGGAGATTCTGTCCCATCAGCAGGGACGGAGGGGTGATTTCGATGCTCGTACCCCTGTTGTAAAGCAATGTCGCGGTATTGCCGAGGATCATGTTCGCAAGCTCGGAAATGGCGCTTTTGGAGATCTCGTCAAACTCGGTCACGGGCATGCCGAACATCATGCTTGAAGCTATAGTCATTGCAAGCTTCATATTCATTGAAAATATAACATGTCCCCGTATTGTGCCTGTCAAGCCCACCATGATAATGATATCTTCACTCTTGTAGGGAGAGGTTTTGAGGTAAACCTTGCCGAGCTTTGCGTCGAAATTGGCTATCTGCTTGAGTACCGTCTGGCTGGCTTCTATAAATGGGTTTATGTATTCTATATTCATTAAATCAAACTCCCACCTTTATCCGGTTCATTTAGCTTCCGGAAGCTGAATAACTATACCTATTCTATATTAACGGTAAAAATCCTTCTTTTCAATACCCATTTTTTTTGTTTTCCTATTAAAATATGACCCTGAAAGGGGGTATAACGGTATAAAATCAAGCCGTCAAAGGAATATTATTTATAAAATTAACGAAGAGGATGACAATGAATTTATACATGCCTCAACAGGTTTTCTTCGAGCCCGCCTCCCTGGAATATCCGCTGGGACGCAAACTTTTCAGCACCTTCAGCGAAGCCGGCGTCGAAATGCATCGCGTCCCGCAGCGCAGCTTTTCCAGGTATATCACCGGTAGCACCGGCAGGGAAAAATACGCGCAGTCAAAAAAGACGCTTGCGGTCACTGTGAAAAAGGAAATCGCTCTGGACGTGTGCAAGCCTTCTGCGGATTTTCAATTTGAGCTCGTGTCAAATTGTCCGGGCAGCTGCGAATACTGCTACCTTCAGACCACCCAGGGCGAGAAGCCCTTTTTAAGGGTGTTTGTGAACCTTGAAGACATATTTGACACCATCGAGCGGCATATTTACAGGGAAGAGGAACGGATAACCACCTTTGAGGCCGCCAGCATGGGAGACCCGCTCGCGCTTGAGCATTTGACGGGCAGCCTAGCCGAAACCATAGAATTCTTCGGCAGGCTTGAAAACGCAAGGCTCAGGACAGTGACGAAATACGGCAATGTGGATACTCTCACCGGCTTGAAGCACAACGGCCATACCCGCTTCAGATTCAGCGTCAACTCAAGGTATGTCATCGATAATTTCGAGCACAATACGGCTAGCTTTGAAGAAAGGCTTGAGGCTGCCTCCAGGATAATCTCCGCAGGGTACCCCACCGGCTTCATCATAGCTCCCATTATGGTCTACGAAGGCTGGAAGGAGCAATATTCCGAGCTGTTTGAAAGGCTCAGGTCGAGCGTCGGCGGCCTCAGGCCCGCCGAGCCCTTAACCTTTGAGCTCATACAGCACAGATTTACCGCCGTATCGAAAAAGCTCATACTCGAGCGGTTCCCCAATACGGGGCTTGACCTTGACGAGGAAGGCCGCGCCCTTAAATGGGGAAGATTCGGAAGATATAAATATGTCTATCCCAAAGAGGTCTCTTCCGGGATTAAAACCTTTATTACCGCCCTTATCAATGATTATTTTCCGGGTTCAAAGACGGAATATTTCACATGAGGCCTTTTCTTGCCATGATCTCCTTCAGCGCCTTTGTGGTCACCGGCGCCCCCTTTGACACCTCGTCCTTGTAATCCATTTTTCCCGGGTCCCCCATTCCTACGATGAGAAGATCCCTCCTGTTTTTCAATATGCTCAGCGTATCGCCGCATACATAGTGGCTGTTGTTGTCGTTTCCGCTCTTGTCGACCGCCATGTCCACGATCCCGCCGTCCTTTGTAACGGAGCAGGTCACGTCAAGCCTGCTGCAGTCCTTGCCATTTGAGGATACGGCCACGACGCCCAGCACATCCACCTCCGCGTTGTCCAGGATGGTCTGCATGGCCGCCTCGCCGGGCCCTTCGCCCCGGGCGCCCCTGTCGTCCACCATAACGACGATCGGGTCGTGCTGCGCTTCCTTAATCTTTTCCAGTATTTCATGTCCCGTAAGTACCGTCGGGTTTCCGGCAGAAGCCGAAATACACCTTCCGCCTATGTTCGATGCGGCAATTTCAACAGCCTTTTTGGCCGCCATGTCCCCGTCGGTCACTAGTATGACCTTTCGCTTTTCCATCCTGTCTCCTTTATGTCTTCACCTTTTTGCCTTCGGCACGAATACTACCGATACAAGATATCCGAAAAATATGGCTGCCGTTATTCCCGCTGCCGTTGCCTTTATCCCTCCCGTAAATGCGCCCAGCAGCCCGTACTGGTCCACATCCCTGAAGGCGCCTTTGGCCAGGCTGTAGCCGAAGCCGGTCAAAGGCACGGTAGCGCCTGCGCCGCCCACCTCGACCAGCTTCTGGTATAAACCGAGCGCAGTCAGCAAAACCCCGGCGGTCACAAAAATGACGAGTATCCTGGCGGCCGTCAGCTTCGTCTTATCGATAAGCAGCTGTCCTACGGCGCAGATAGCGCCTCCTATCAAAAATGCGCGCAGATAAGTAAAAAATACCGTCATCCCATCAACTCCTTTCGATGCCTATGGCATGCGCTATGGAGGGTATTGATTCGCCCTGCTGCACGCTGGTCGGACTGAGCAGGGCTCCGGTCGGGACAAAAAGGATCTTTTCCAGCTTGCCCTCCAGCAGCTGTCTGTGCAGGAAACCGGCGAAAACCGATGCCGAGCAGCCGCAGCCGCTCCCTCCCGCATGCGGATCCTGCTTCTCCATATCGTATATGAGCAGCCCGCAGTCATTGAGAATGCCGCCGATGCGTATCCCGTTCGAGGCCAGCAGCTCGTCGCAGATTTCCCTTCCGATCTTCCCGAGGTCTCCGGTGATGATCAGGTCGTAATAATCCTGCGGAAGGCCCGTATCCTCAAAATGGGCAAAAATCGTATCCGCGGCCGCCGGGGCCATCGCGGAACCCATGTTGCTCTGATCCTTTATGCCCATATCGACTATTTTGCCGGTTGTGACATGCTTTATATACGGCCCCCCTCCCCGGTCGGAAAGCATGACCCCGCCCGAGCCGGTCACAGTCCACTGCGCCGTGGGCGCTCTCTGCGAGCCAAGCTCCAGGGGGAACCTGAATTGCTTCTCCGCCGAGCAGAAGTGGCTGGAGGTGACGCAGACAATGTTTGAAGCTGCGCCTCCGTCTATCAGAAGGGCTCCCAGACTCATGGACTCTCCCATGGTGGAGCATGCGCCGAATACCCCGAAAAAGGGTATGCCGCATTCGCGGAGGCCGAAACTCGCGGCGGTGCACTGGTTCAGCAGATCCCCGCCTATGACGTAATCCACGTCCTTGGGAGGTATGCCGGCCTTATTGACAACCCTGGACATGGTCTCCCTCAACAGCTTGCTCTCCGCTTTTTCCCAGCTTTTTTCACCCCAGTACTCATCGTCGGTCGTCACGTCAAAATACGAGGCCAGAGGCCCCTTGCCCTCCTTGGGACCAACAATTGAAGCTGCGGAGATGATAGAGGGCGGCCTGCCCAACCTGACGCTCTGTTTACCTATTTTTTTATCTGCCATTTATCCCCACTCCTTTGCGCACCATCAAGCTGTCAAAACCTCAGGAGGTAGTATATGATGCCGGCTATAACCGACACTGAAATACCGTACACCAGCACCGGTCCGGCGATGAGGAACATCCTCGCCCCTATCCCCATGACGTACCCCTCGCTCTTATACTCCATGGCAGGCGACACAATCGAATTCGCAAAGCCGGTAATAGGCACGATGGAGCCGGCGCCCGCATATCTGCCGAGCTCGTCGTAAATGTTCAGACCTGTGAAGAGTATCCCCAGGAAGACCATGGTCATGGCGGTCAGCGAAGCCGTCATGTCCTGGCTCAGGCCCCTCTGCATATAGGCGTTCGTGAAGAACTGCCCGACCATACAAATCGCTCCGCCTACCGCAAAAGCTCTTACGAGATTTCTTAGAAGCTTGGAATCGGGAGACTTTTTATCAACATATTTTCTATATTCGTCCTTCGTCATTACATTTTGCATCCGTACTCACCCTCTCCCCGCAAGTTG
>JAEZJL010000309.1 GCA_023415815.1 Bacillota bacterium
ATATCGATCTGTTTTTCGCTGAATTGAAGGAAACCGTGGATGACTTGAAATTTAAAGAGGCAAATAAAGACTTGATTATAGAGGGGACCGTGCTTTCTTATGACGCGGCGCTGATCGGAGCTGCCGCGACGGCACAAAAAGGGATGAGGAGAGTGTGTTTATGAAAGAGCTTATCGACGGATATTTGAAAACCCTGACCTTAAAGCTGGATGATTTCGACTGCGGCAGCCTTGTTACAATCATTGAAGTCTTGCAGAACGCCAGAATGAAGGGTAAAAATATTTTTGTTATCGGAAATGGGGGCAGCGCCGCGACAGCCAGCCATTTCGCCTGTGATTTCGGCAAGAATGCCGTAAAGTCCGACGAAGGGAGATTCAGAGTTATTTCTTTGTGCGAGAGCACCTCCAGCATTACTGCATATGGAAATGACATAAGCTTTGACAGCGTTTTCGAAGAGCAGCTTAAAAATTTGATGGGGCGGGAGGATGTCGTTATCGCCATATCCGCCAGCGGCAATTCGCCGAATATCGTCAAGGCGGTGAATTACGCCAAATCAAAGGCAGGCGTGATCATCGGGCTGACGGGTTTTAACGGGGGAAGACTGAAGGAACTGAGCGATATCAATATAAATTCGGATTTCAATACTTATGAACAGATTGAAGATTTCCACCTCATATTGACCCATATCATCGTTTATTGCTTCAAAGCGATCAATATGAAATAATCATTGGAGGGCGTGCTGACATGTTATTCAAGGATAGCGGTATCGACGGGAAAGTAAAGGCGCTCATTGGGAGAATGACGCTTGACGAGAAAATCGGGCAAATGGTTTATATCGATTGCAGGAAAGACAGGCATGAGGATATGATCCGGGAAGGGAAAGCCGGTACGATAGCCAATGTTTTCGGCGCGGGAGCTGTAAATGAGCTGCAGAGGATTGCCGTTGATGAGTCCAGGCTGGGTATACCCATTTTATTCGGAAATGATGTAATACACGGGTATAAAACGATATTCCCCATACCTCTGGCCGAAGCCTGCAGCTGGGACACGGACCTGATCGAAAGGACCTCCGCAATCGCGGCAAAAGAGTCTTCCGCTTCCGGGACGAAATGGATCTATTCCCCCATGCTGGACATAGCGCGCGACCCGCGCTGGGGAAGAATTTACGAGGGCGCGGGAGAGGATACCTACCTCGCTTCGGTCGTCGGGAAAGCCAGGATAACCGGATTGAAGGGCAATAACGACCGTGCGGGCGAAAGGGTCATTTCATGCGCAAAGCATTATGCCGCTTATGGAGCTGGTGAAGGCGGACGCGACTACAATACCATCGATATGTCGGAAAACACCCTCAGGCAGGTATATCTTCCGCCGTTCAAAGCCTGCGTCGACGCCGGGGTGGAAACCATCATGACCACATACAGCGATTTTAACGGGCTTCCCGGCACTGCGAACAGGTTTCTGGTGACCGATATCCTCAGAAAAGAATGGGGCTTCGACGGCATCGTCGTCAACGACTATTTCGCTCTTCTTGAGCTGCTGATCCATCGTGTTGCGGCTACGCCTGAAGAAGCCTGCAGGCTTTCAATGGAGGCGGGCGTGGACATGGATATGAATTCGGGCATATATTCAAGCTGCCTCGGGGAACTGGTCAAAAAGGGACTGGTCTCCATGGATGACATCGATCAATCGGTATATCGCGTTCTGTATTTTAAATATTGGCTGGGACTGTTCGAGAATCCGTATTCCGAGCTTGAAAAGGAAAAATCCGTCCTGTTATGCGAAAATCATCTGAAGACTGCCAGGGAGGCTGCCTGCAAATCCATGGTGCTTCTGAAGAATGAAAACGGAATTCTCCCGTTGAAGAAAAGTATCAGGTCCGTAGCGGTCATCGGACCTCTTGCGGATGAGAGGCCCGCCCTGATCGGGCTTTGGTGCTGCAACGGAGACGCCGGTACGGCGGTGACCGTTCTGGAAGGCATTCAGAATAAACTGGGGAAGGACGCCGCCGTTCTTTATTCGAAGGGGTGCGAGATCGAGGGCGGCACAAGGGAGGGCTTTGCCGAAGCGGTGAAAATCGCAGGCTCGTCGGACGTAGCGGTGATCGTCCTGGGGGAAGGCAGGAATATGAGCGGCGAAGCGCGGTGCAGATCGTCGCTGGAGCTGCCGGGGATGCAGGAGGAGCTGCTGAAGGCAGTATATGAAACGGGTACGCCTGTTGTGGCGGTTTTGGTAAACGGGCGGCCTTTATCCGTTTCCTGGATGTCCGGTCATGTGCCTGCCATCCTTGAAGCCTGGATTCCGGGCATACAGGGCGGCAATGCCGCCGCCGATATCCTGTTCGGCGATTTTTGCCCCTGCGGAAAGCTTACCGCTTCCTTCCCTAGGGTAACAGGACAGGTTCCTATCCACTACAATCATAAAAATACGGGAAGGCCCGAAGGTATTAGTCCTGAAATGCATTTCGAACGCTTCATGGCGGAAGCCCATACAGATGAAAGCTTCGGCATATATCTGGATTACATACAAAAACACCTGTACTCGCCGTCCGGGCAATTGAACGAGTCCGCGCAAATAAACCCGGACGAGTATACCTCCAGGTATCTGGACGTACCGTTAACGCCTCTTTATCCGTTTGGATTCGGGTTGAGCTATACCAGCTTCGCATATACGGATTTGAAACTGAGCAGATGCCGTATCGACAGGGATGGGGAGATAACCGTCAGAGTTAAAATTAAGAATACCGGCAGGACTGCGGGCGAAGAAATCGCGCAGCTATATATACGGGACCTGGCCGCAAGTATCACAAGACCGGTCAAAGAGCTCAAGGGGTTCAGAAAAGTATTCCTCCTGCCTGATGAAGAGAAGGAAATTGAATTTACAGTAGGTAAGGACGAGCTCGGCTTTTATAACAACGCCATGGACTTCGTCGTTGAGCCCGGAGCTTTTAAAATGTGGGTGGGGCCGGATTCGGCCCGGGGGCTTGAAGCTGTGTTTACGGTTTCAAATTGAACCGGAACTGTTTATGTCAAATAAATTTAATGAAGGGGTAATCCTATGCTTTTTGATAATAGAGAAATCGATGAAAAAGTCCGCTTGCTTCTGTCAAAGATGACCTTGGAAGAGAAAATAGGCCAGATGGTTTATTTCGACTGGCGGAGCGGAAAGCGCGAGGACTTGCTGATATCCGGGAAGATAGGCACCGTGGCGAATGTTTTCGGTGCAAAAGCGACCAACGAGGTCCAGCGGGTCGCCGTCGAGGAATCGCGGCTGGGCATACCCCTGCTTTTCGGCAATGATGTGATCCACGGCTATAAAACAACCTTTCCCATACCTCTTGCCGAAGCCTGCAGCTGGGACCTTTCCCTTATTGAAAGGACGACGGGCGCCGCAGCGCGGGAAGCCGCGTGTGCGGGGACAAGATGGCTTTACGCTCCGATGCTGGACATAGCGAGAGACCCCCGCTGGGGAAGGGTTTATGAAGGGGCCGGAGAAGATACGTATCTCGCCTCGGAGATCGGCAAAGCCAGGATAAGGGGCTTAAAAAACGGCAGCAGCAAAGCGTCCGGCCGGGTGATCTCCTGTGCCAAGCATTTTGCCGCATATGGCGCCTGCGAGGGCGGAAGGGATTACAACACCGTGGACGTATCCGACAACACGCTCAGGCAGGTTTACCTTCCGCCGTTCAAAGCCTGCGTCGATGAAGGCGTGGAAACCTTGATGACAGCCTTTAACGAGATAAACGGCATTCCCGCGACCGCCCATAAAAAGCTGCTGATAGATATCCTCAGGAACGAATGGGGCTTTGACGGCATTGTTGTCACCGACTATGCCGCCATTACCCAGCTCATGCTCCACGGCTACGCGGATAATGAGGAAGAGGCCTGCAGGCAGTGCATGGATGCAGGGGTTGATATGGACATGCATTCAGGGGTGTATACGGTCTATCTTGAGAAGCTTATCCGAAAGGGCGTTATTTCTGAGGAGGAGTCGATTAATAAATCCGTATACCGCGTCCTTTATTTCAAATATTGGCTGGGGCTGTTCCAGAATCCGTATGCCGACCCGGAAGCCGAAAAGGCTACTTTATTATGCAGGGAGCATCTGGACGCCGCTCTGGATTCGGCGAGGAAATCCATGGTGCTGCTCAAAAACGAAAACGATCTCCTGCCTTTGAACAAAAATCTAAAGAAAATTGCCGTCATAGGTCCCCTTGCGGATGACCGGACTTCGCCCATGGGGTTCTGGAACTGCCATGGCGACAGCTCGCAGACGGTCACCGTGCTTCAGGGCGTCAGGAATAAATTGGGCGGTTCCGTGGAAATAGCTTATGCAAAGGGCTGCGACGCGATTGACGGCGGAAAGGCCGGTTTTGCCGAAGCGGTTGAAGCTGCGAAGAATGCGGATATTGCCATCGTTGTTGCGGGGGAAAGCCTGCATATGAGCGGCGAGGCCCGCTGCCGCTCGTCCCTGGAGCTTCCCGGCGCACAGACCGATCTGATGAAGGCGGTATACGATACGGGGACGCCCGTCGTCTGCGTTATAATCAGCGGCCGCCCGCTGTCCGTCAACTGGCCGGCCGAAAATGTGCCGGCAATCCTACAGGCCTGGCTGGCGGGCACAAGGACGGGAGACGCTGTGGCCGATATCCTGTTCGGGGACTGCAATCCGAGCGGAAAGCTCACGGTTTCATTTCCGCGCAGCGCAGGGCAGATACCGGTTTACTACAACAGCAAAAATACGGGAAAGCCATTCGAGCTCTATTCGGAGAAGTATTCGGAGTTTTTACCCGACAGGCACAAAATGCGGGAAGATCCGGTCCAATATTTCAATCATCCGGTTAAAGATTTAATCGGGGATAAGATCCCATACGAGGCTGCCGATTTTACTTCAAAATATCTGGACGTTCTGCCGATACCGCTTTTCCCGTTCGGATACGGGCTAAGCTATACAAAATATGAATACAGCCAGCTCCAATTGAGCAGTCAGGTCATCGGACCCGATGAAAGCCTTACGGTGAGCGTAAAGGTCAAAAACGCGGGCAAGAGGGCGGGATACGAGATAGCGCAGCTATACATACGGGATACCGCAGCCAGTATAACCAGGCCTGTCAGGGAATTGAAGGGGTTCAGGAAAATATACCTTGAGCCGGGGGAAGAGAAGAAGGTTGAGTTTGTGCTCGGGAAAAATGAACTGGGGTTCTTCGGCGATGATTTGAAGTTTGTCCTCGAAGCCGGCGCTTTCAAGGTATGGGTGGGCCCTGACTCGGTACGGGGCCTGGAAGGCGCTTTTACCGTGAAATAAAGCCGTGGTGCACAGGGACGGCAAACCGTGCCGTAGGTTTTAGCAACTGCTTTAGCCCCTTTGCCCCCATTAAGAACTGCTTTGACTACTTCCTGCTTAAATTCGGTGTATACTTTATTTTCGACATAGAAATGCACCCCTTCAGTAAAACTATTTTATCATAGTCTCTAACTTTTGGGGTGCAGTTCAAATTTGAATGCTTAATTTGAGCCCGATTCTTTACGGGTTTATTAAGCTTATTTAACCGTGGTCATTAACCAATCCAAATTTATTCTTACTACTATTTGACATTCCTTTAATTCGGCGGTATAATTTATTCTAAAAGCGAATGATTCGTTCGCTAATGCGGAGTTGAAAATGGCTCAATATAAAAAGGATGATATCAAGAAAAAAATCGACGCGGCGGCGTTATTCATTTTTACAGAAAAAGGCTATGCAAGCAGCAGTATCTCAGATATCGCAAAAAAAGCGCAGGTGTCCGTAGGCAATATATACCGGTATTACAAAAGCAAGGACGATATTTTTTATACCATCGTACCGGAGGATTTTAAGGAGAGGCTCAAAGGTGTTCTGCTGAATAAAATCTCCTATGCGAAGGATGCGGTAGCCGGCGAAAACGCGGCATCGGAACCGTTTTCCCTGATAAACGAGGAATTTATCGGGTTCATGGCTTCGAACCGGGAGATCATGCTGATCTTGTTTACCGGGGCCGGAGGCACAAGATA
>JAEZJL010000349.1 GCA_023415815.1 Bacillota bacterium
AGCCTGAAGTCCGTGGCCACGGACTGATAATTGCCGCAGATGAAGTAGATGTGCCTGTGGCCCAGATTCAATAAATATTTAACCAGATTATACATTCCTTCCTTAAGGTCAACCATGATAAAAGGAAGGTCTGTCCCCTTGTAAAAGGCGGAAATGAATACGCACGGCAGGCGCTGCTTGCTCAGGGTCTCATAAAAGGCGATATTGCCCCCGGGCTTGTTCGTAGGAACGATGATGATGCCTTCAACCTGTTTTGATATGAATTCGTTTACGATTTCGATCTCCGTGGTCGAATCTTCATTGGATATTGCAATAATCAGATGATAGCCGTACTCTCTGATATACGAATCGACATATTTGAGTATCTTTCCATAATACGGATTCTCGGTATCGGGAACGACCAGACCGATGGTTCCGCTTTTCTGCTTTACCAGACTGCGCGCAATGGCATTCGGCTTATAGTTGAACTTATTTGCCAATTCCTTGATTTTTGAGCGCGTCTCCTCGCTTACACCTTTTTTATCGTTCAGTGCAACGCTTACAGCCGCTTCCGATACATTCGCCATTCTGGCAATATCCTGCAAAGTATATTTCATTTTATCACCGGTTTATGTATTATTTTTTTAAGTACTTAATTAAGCTAAAAGTTAAGTTCGATCCCTGTTGTATCCATAGTAACGATCTGTGATTCAAACCGCCTGGTACCGACCATTTTGAGGTGTAGTTCAGCAAAATCTTTATATTAATCGCTTAAGTAACTTTAGTATAGCACAAGGTTTCGTCCGTGTCCAGATACTATTTTTAATTTCTTTATCCGAAGGAGCTTCTGTGATATAATCACGTTATTGTCGAATTATCTGAATAGGGAAGGTACCCGCTAAGCACAAAATGAGGTGGCTCTTATGTTGAAGCTGGTTATCGCCGACGACGAGGTCAAGACACTGGAAGGTATAGAAGAATGCCTGGATTGGTCCGGCCTCGGCATGGAGATAGCGGGCCGGGCCCGGAACGGCCTGAGCGCTCTGGAGCTTGTGAGAAAGCTGGAGCCCGATATTCTGATGACCGATATCAAAATGCCGCGGCTGGACGGCATTGAGCTCTCAATGCTGCTCAGGGAGGAGTTCCCGAGGCTCAAAATCATTTTTATCACCGGCTACGCCGATCTCAGCTACATAAAATCCGCTTTTAAATACGACGTAATCGACTATATACTCAAGCCGATAGACCCCGATGAACTGGAAGAGGTCATCGCGAAGACGGCCGACAAATGCCGGCTCGAAAAAAAGATGGACGACAGGAGCAGGGAGCTCGAGGCCAAAATACGGCAGAGCCTGCCGCTGCTCCGGGAGAAGTTCTTCCAGCTCCTGATTTCCGGGGAAATCAAGGACCGGGATGAAATTCTTGAAAGAATGGCCTTTCTCGAGGTCGATTTGCCCGAAAACGGGTATTCTATGGCTGTCATCGTCAATATCGACGATTTTTATTTATTGTCCGCTTCCCGTTCGGTGCGTGAAATGCAGCTTCTTTCGTATTCGGCGGTCAACGTCGCCGCCGAGGTCGTCAACAGCGCCGCCCGAGGGGCAGCCTTCGAATCCGGCCAAAACGAGTTCACGTGTATCATATGCTTTCCTGCGGATGCGGACGAACCCTCAATCGAGGAAAAAGTCGACGCAATCGCAAACGGTATCCGCAGCGAGCTGAACAAATACCTCGATCTCAGCGTTACCATAGGCATCGGCGAATGGGTAGACCGGATAGACAGGGTCGCTTCCTCCTACCAGAGTGCAAAGTATGCGATCAATCAGAAAATGCTTGTCGGGAAGAATAAAATCATCTACAACAGCGGCATAAAGCTTGAGAACGAAACGGAAAATCCCCTGGACGCCAGGGACGCCGAGGACCTTCTCATCGCCCTGAGGCTCGGGAGCTGCGAGAGGGCCGAGGCCGCAGTAAACGGCATTTTTGAAAGGCTTGGCCGCGTAAAAACCGCAGACAGGCAGTACATCCACGGGGGATGCCTTCAGCTTGTCTCGCTGATAAACAGGGTGGTCAACGAATCCGGCGGCAGCGCTCCGGAAGAGCATATCAATCTCTACGATATGGTCAGCCACCTGTTCAGGCTGGAAACCGTGGAAGATCTGAAGGTCTATATCCTTTCGGCATGCGGGAGCGTGTGCGGGAATATCGCAAGCAGGCAGAGCTCCTCTTCAAAGAAGGTCATCGAGGACATCAAGACCATCATATATGAAAAATACGGCGAGGACATCACCATCAATTCCATTGCCAGGGACGTGTATCTGACGCCGTCGTATATCTGCCTCCTGTTCAAGCAGGAGACGGGCGAGACTATCAACGGCTTTCTCACCAGGTACAGGATCGAAAAGGCCAAGGAAATAATGAGCGGAAGGACGGCCAAGCTGTATGAAATATGCAGGCAGGTCGGCTACAGCGATCCCAAATATTTCAGCAAGATTTTCAAAAAGTACACCGGCATGAACCCTTCGGAGTATGATTGACGATAGACGCTTTAAACCCCGGACGGGGTATTGCTTGGGGGGCAGACCTATGAGAGTGCTCGGCTTTATCAGAAACCTGTACGGCAACAGCCATTTCAGGACAAAAATCATATTAAACTTTCTAATTATCAATCTGATCATCACCGTGAGCGTCGGAATCATCTATTATTACAAATCCACAAGCATTATAGAGGACGAGCTGACCAAAAGCGCCGATTATTCCATTTCGCGGCTCAACCTGGACATATCCTCGTTTGCGGCCGGAATCATGGATATATCCGACTCCATCGCAACAAATCCGACCATCCGCAAGCTGCTTGTCAATTCCGCGAATAAGGGCAGCTTTGAAACCCAGCTCGCTAAATACATCCTGATAAGCGATATATTCAATTCCTTTCCTTACAACCCTGCCATATACAGAAGCAGGATCTACATGGACAATTCCTTCAACAGCAGCAGGCAGAGCGTCAGCTTCCTGAACCTCAAGGAAGCGTCAAGGGAGAACTGGTACAGCAGGACCAACCAGATGAACGGCAAATTATGCTGGACGAATTCCTACAGCTTCAAGGTGGGTGAAGGCCGGTACGAAAGGCTCATCTCCTGCGCCAGGGTGCTGAAGGATTACAATCAGACCGACAGGATCATTTCCTATGTCAGCATCGATGTGAGGGAAAGGGAATTGTACAACATCCTCAATCAGACGGAAAAGGCCATCGACGGCAAAATATATCTCACTGGCGGCAATGATGAGATCGTTTCCTGTTATGACCAGAGCATGATAGGTCTGAGGATCGATTCGCTCAACGGCTTCGATATTGACGGCCTGGCCAAAAAGAACCGTTCGGTAATGGAAATAAACGGCGAAAAATCCCTGGTTATAGCGGATGCCCTGCCGGAGCTCGGCTGGAGGATCGTGGCTATCCTGTCGATGCAAAGCTTTGTCGACAAAAACAATGCCATCTTCCTTTCCCTTCTGCAGATATCACTTGCGGTCTTCCTGCTGTCGCTCGTCCTTGCCGCCCTGCTCTCGTTCAATATAACCGGCAGGATCAGAAAGCTGATCGAATATATCCGCAAAATAGACGTGGAGAAATATGAGGAGCCGCTTGAAGCGGTATACAGGGATGAGATAAGCGAGCTTATCAAGGCCTTCAACCACATGGTCTACGAAAACCATATCCTCGTCAACGAGGTATACAAAAAGAACCTCGAAAAGAAGGGCGCCGAAATCAAGCTCCTCCAGGCTCAGATCAACCCCCACTTTT
>JAEZJL010000426.1 GCA_023415815.1 Bacillota bacterium
TTCCTGGCCTCCACCTTTATGTAGCTGTCGTCGATGTAGGCGCTGAGATTAATGTCGATTGAAATTTCCGATTCCGCCCTTCCGACGGGCTCGCCCTTCAGCTCGTGCACCGCTTCGTCCAGCAGCCTGCAGTACATGTCGTAGCCGACGGATTCCATATGGCCGTGCTGTTCGGGACCCAGCAGGTTTCCTGCGCCCCTTATCTCCATATCCCTCATGGCTATTTTGAAGCCCGAGCCAAGCTCGGTAAATTCCTTTATGGCCTGGAGCCTTTTTTCGGCAATCTCCGCTACCACCTTGTCCTTCTTGTAAGTCACGTATGCGTATGCAAGCCTGTTTGAACGGCCCACCCGGCCCCTGAGCTGGTATAGCTGGGCCAGCCCCATCCTGTCGGCATCCTCCACAACGATTGTATTTACGTTGGGCATATCCAGTCCCGATTCTATGATTGTCGTACAGACAAGTACGTCATATTCTCCTTTAATGAAGGCAAACATGATATCCTCAAGCTGCTTTTCATCCATTTGCCCATGGGCCACCGCGACCCTGGCCTCCGGCACAAGCGTCTGTATCTCGGCCGCCTTGATGTCGATGGTCCTTACGCGGTTATACAGATAGAATACCTGGCCCTTTCGGCTCAGCTCGCGTATGATGGCGTCCTGTATCATATCCCTGTTGTATTCCATAACATAGGTCTGCACAGGGTATCTCTCCTCCGGCGGGTCTTCGATTACACTTATATCCCTTATACCCACAAGCGACATGTGCAGCGTCCTGGGTATGGGAGTGGCGGTGAGGGTAAGCACGCTCACATCCGGCCGCAGGTTTTTCAGCTTTTCCTTGTGCGAAACGCCGAAGCGCTGCTCCTCGTCAATGACCAGAAGCCCGAGGTCCTTAAAATTTATGTCCTTCTGAAGCAGCCTGTGGGTACCTATGAGCACGTCGATGTTGCCCGCTTTGACGTCCTTCAATATCCTTCTCTGCTCGGACTGGGACCTGAACCGGCTGATTACGTCCACAGCGACCGGAAAGTCCTTCATCCTCTCGACGAAATTGACATAATGCTGCTGCGCCAGTACGGTCGTCGGTACCAGATAGGCAACCTGCTTGCCGTCCATAGCCGCTTTGAAGATGGCTCTTATCGCCACCTCGGTCTTGCCGTAGCCAACGTCGCCGCAAAGGAGTCTGTCCATCAGCCTGCCCGACTCCATGTCCTCTTTAATCTCTTCGATGCACTTCAGCTGGTCGTCGGTTTCCTCGTAGGGGAACTGCTCCTCGAACTGCTTCTGCCATACGGTATCCTTTGAAAAGGAAAAGCCCCTGACGGCCTGCCTCTGGGCATAAAGCCTTATGAGCTCCGCGGCAAGCTCCTTCAGGGATTCCCTGACCCTGTTCTTCGTCTTCAGCCAGTCGGTGCCCCCCAGCTTGCTGAGCTTCGGGGATTTGCCCTCGGAGCCTACATATTTTTGTATAAGGTCGAGCTGGTTCACAGGTATATAAAGAAAGCCGGCGTCCTGGTACCTAATTTTCAGATAGTCCCGCTTCACGCCCTCGACCGCAAGCTTTTCAATCCCGGTATACTGGCCGATGCCGTGCGTCTGGTGCACCACATAGTCGCCGATGTTCAGGTCGGTGAACAGGCTGATCCGGGCGCCCTTATGCTTGCTTGAGGTCTTTATGGGCCTTCTGTCCTGGCCGAAGACCTCTTTGTCGCTGACAATGACAAACCCGATGGTAGGATATTCAAAGCCCTTGTTCAGGCTGCCGTGCGTCACAATGACCTGGCCGGGCGCGACCGGACTTTCGATTGTATTCCTGTAAACCGCTTCTATTCCCTTTTCTCCAAGTGTTTCTCGCAGCCTTTCGCCGCGGCCCCTCGTGCCTGAAAGCACAACAACCCGGCTTTTTCTGCTCTTCCATTCTTTTATACCATCGCAAAGCAGGTCCATATGCCCCTGGTAGGAGCCCATCTGCTTGGACGGAATGCCGTAAACTCTGCCTTTCCTTGCGGCGGCACCGTCCGCGTTTATGACATTCAGATAGAACACGCTCTTCTTTTCAAGCTTTGCAACCATCTGCTCGTAGTCCAGGAACATATCGCAGCTCTGGGGCAGCAGCTGGCCCTTTTCCATAAGCCCCCTGCATATTTCGTCATGCTCCAGCAGTATGTTTTCAAGCCTTTGCTTCAGCCTGAGCGGCTCGTCGGCAAAGAACAGCGTATCCTCTCCGGCATAGTCCGTTATGCAGATTCTTTCATTCATTATATATGGAATAAACCTGTCTATTCCCGGGAAATAATGCTCCTCCCTTATCCGGTCCACATCGGCTTCTATTTTCTGGCCCAGCCCGGAAGGCTTTTTTCTCAGACCCGCAAGGTCGGATTTGACGGCCCTGATGATCTCCTCCATCCTTTCACGGGGATAAATGGCCTCGCGCGCCGGGATTATCCTGACGCTTTCAAGCCTGTCCACGGAGCGCTGCGTGTTGACGTCGAATCTTCTTATGGAATCAACCTCGTCGTCGAATAATTCAATCCTTGCCGCATATTCACTGTCTATCGAAAATATGTCTACGATACCGCCTCTTATGGCAAACTGGCCGGTCCTTTCGACTACCTCCACCCTTTCATAGGCCATGTCGACCAGCTTTTCCGTCAACCCTTCAAGATCCAGGCGCATGCCCAGGGCTATATCCACGATATGCCGGCAGAACTGGTCCGGCGTTATCAGCCTGTGCGACACGGCCTCGGCGGAGGTCACAACAAAGCTGTAATCCTTCCTCAGCAGCCTGTCCAGAACTCTGAGCCTTTGATAGGCCGCATCATAGCTCTTGGCCTCGACGTCATAGAGCATAACCTCCCTTGACGGAAAAAAGAGTACCTCTTCTCCCGAAAAAAAAGAGAAATCCTCATACAGCTTCCGCGCCTGCATTTCGTTGAACGCGATAAATATACCCTGCTTGCCGGAATGCCTGCAGAGCGCATGGCAAAGGTGCGCCTTCTGAGAATCGGAGGGCCCGGTGATGCTGACAGGTCCCGTATAGTTTTCAGCGGAGGCAAGTATTCTCCTGTACTCGTCTATTTCCAGTAGCGGGTCAATCAGATTTATCATTTAAACCGTCCGTCTGGCTTATATTGTAAGTGTTCATAGCCGTCTCCACTCCCGATGACACGATGGCGGCGGCGGCTTCAGCCGATTTGATTATACTTTCGTTTATAATTTTCCTCTCGTCCTGGGTAAACCTGCTCAGCACATAATCCGCAAGCTCCCAGCCCTCGGGGGCCTTATTTATCCCTATCCTTATCCGGGGGAAATCGTCGGACTGAAGCTGGTATATGACGGATTTCATGCCGTTGTGCGTACCGGAGCTTCCCTTTGGCCTTATCCTAAGCCTTCCGAGCGGCAGGTCCACATCGTCATATATAAGTATAAGATTATGCACGGGTATCTTATACCAGTCCACTATTTCCCGGATGCTTTCCCCGCTCAGGTTCATAAAGGTCTGAGGCTTGGCAAGCAGCACGCGCGCGCCTTTTATATCGCCCTCGCCGGTAAGGGCCTTGTGCCTGAGCTTTGAGACCTTGATGCCATACCTCGCAGAAAGTATGTCTATAGCGTCAAAGCCGACATTATGCCTTGTATTTTCATATTTGCCGCCCGGATTCCCCAGGCCGGCCACAACATAAAGCTTTTCCATCGATAACTCTCCAGCCTAAAAAACCTCTTCAGAGAAGAGGTTTTCAGTACATGTCTCCGTCAATCCCTTTGAGTAAACAGGGTGCTTATGGATATATCCCCGTATATTCTTTCTATTGCTTCCGCGAAGATGGCAGCCACGGACAGAGCGGTAATCTTGCCTGTGGGCCTGCCCTTCGGCAGCGGTATGGTATTCAGCGTCACCAGCTCCTTTAAAGCCGATTTTTCTATCCTGTCGCAGGCTTCTCCCGAAAGGACGCCGTGCGTACAACAGGCGTACGCTTCGGTAGCACCCATTTCCATCAGGGCGTTGGCGGCGTTGACAATCGTTCCGCCCGTGTCGAGAAGGTCGTCTATCAGGATGACTTTCTTTTTATTGACGTCTCCGACGACGTTCATAATCTCGCTTACATTCGCCTTCGGCCTTCTCTTGTCGATAATGGCTATCGGAATATCAAGACGCTCGGCA
>JAEZJL010000494.1 GCA_023415815.1 Bacillota bacterium
CGCCGCAAGCCACGCGGACAGCACGCCCACCTCTGTACCGGGCGGCACCAGGACGGGCAGCTTTTGTTCGGAAATACCGCCGTATTCCATCAATTCGGGGCTCCAGACGCCCCTCCGCAGATCAAAAAGCATTGTCTGGCAGGCGTTGGACGTATCAAGATAATGCCCTTCGGCTCCGAGCCGGCACAGGATAAAATCATGCACCAAACCGAAGCACGCCGTTTTCCGGAAATTCCCCGGTTCGTTTTCGCGCAGCCAGAGTATGAATGCAAATGTCCAGATGGTGCTTATCCCAACGCCCGTGATACCGTAAACCCGGTCCGCGCCGATGTCCCGCTCCAGACCTGCGCATTGCGCGCCGCTTCTGCTGTCCATCCACGTAATCATGTTACGGACGGGAGCGTTATCTTTATCCACGCACACCAGGGTATCCCTCTGGGTGGACAGCGATATCGCCCTTATTTCGGAACGCTCGCCGATAAAGTTGTCCAATGCTGATTTTACCGCTGATATCACCGACTGCCACATGCTTTCCGCATCTTGTTCCACCCAACCGGGATAAGGCAGTAGAAGGCCGTATTCTACATTGGATTTTACCATAATATTTCCGATACTGTCAATGATAAGCACCTTCACAGCCGTCGTCCCAATGTCGATTCCCATCAAGTATTCCAATAATTTATCCCCCTGCCTATCCCTTTACGGCGACGGAGGAAAGGCCGCTGATCAGATTCTTCGAGAAAAACGAGAAGAATACGAGGATCGGGATCGTCCCCACCGACAGTCCGAGGATCTGGGCGCCGTAGTCGTTCCTGAAGCCGGTTGAAAGGCTCTTGATACCCAGCGGAAGGGTGAAAAGCGATTCCTTGTTCAGCACTACAAGGGGCACCAGCAGCGCGTTCCACGACCAGAGGAAGGAGAGCAGCGCCAGGGTGATGATCGCGGGCTTGATAAAGGGGATAGCCACCCTGAAGAAAATGCCGTATTCGTTACAGCCGTCGATCCTGGAGCTTTCGATGACCTCGTTGGGAATCGCGTCCTTAATAAAGGAGGTCATCCAGAACACGCCGAAGGCGCTCGCCCCGTTCGGCAGGATGATCGGCCACAGCGTGCCCAGCAGGCCCAGGTATTTCATTTCGATCATGAAGGCAATGAGGCCCAGCTGCGTCGGTATCATCAGCGTCAGCAGGACAAAGTTGAACAGCGTCTTTTTCATTTTAAACGTATATTTTGAAATGGCGTAGCCGCACATGGAGCTGATGAGGACGCACAGCACCGCGGAGCCTGCCGCCGATAAGATCGAATTCTTATAGTACGTGAGAATGGGGACGGTGAACAGGGTCTTCATATTCTGCAGGACATAGTTCCCCGGCACGATCTTAATTCCGGTAAAAAGGTCGTTGATGTAATAGGTCCCCATAACCATCATTGAATAGAACGGCAATACGGCGACAATCGAAATCAAAACGATGATCAGAATCATGATTGCCTTTGAAAATGTAATCCGTCTGGTCATTTGTTGTCCCTCCCGATTCCTACTATCCTGTTGAACACAAGTGTCACCAGGCCGATGGCGACGAACAATCCGTAGCAGATTGCCGCGCCGTAGCCATACCTCATGATCGTACCGAAGCCGACGTCATACATCATCCAGACGCCTGTCAATGCGGCCCCCTTCGGTCCGCCTACCAGGCCTCGCCCGCTTCCGCCGCCCGAGAACAGGAGCAAAGGCTCCTCAAATATCTGGAAGCAGCCGATCAGAGTCGTCAGCGTGACAAACACGATCACGGGCTTTACCATCGGCAGGGTTATGTAGAAAAACCGCTTCCACCCCCATGCGCCGTCAATATCACACGCCTCGTATACATCGTCGCTTATGTTGGTTATGCCGGCGAGCAGGATAATGCCCGTGTAGCCGCTCCAGCGCCAGATGGTGACAAGCGCGACCATCGCGCGGGCAGCCCAGGGCTCCCCTATCCAGTCGGGCTGAGGTATACCCACCAATTTAAGCGCCATATTGATATAGCCGAAGGCGGGGTCGAACAGAATGGCAAAAAATAAGCCCAGGGCGACCGGGGTCGTCAGATAGGGCAGGAAGTTGAACAGGCGGAACGTATTTTTAAACCTTATATTCTTTCCGCTCAAGGCGACCGCCAGGAACATACCGAGACTGAGCTGGACGGGTATGATCATCGCCATCAGTATGAAAGCATTTGTCAGCGCCTTGTAAAAGCGGGCATCCTTAAAAAGCTCCGCGTAATTTTTAAAGCCTATGAACACGGGAGCGTCAAACGGCGTCCAGTTCATCAGACTCATATAAAAGGTAAACAGGATGGGAAACGCCAGAAACACAAAATAAAATATTACGAACGGAGCGCTGAAAACATAAGGGGCAACCGATTTATCGGACAGCCTTATCCTCCTGCCGGGCGCCGTGGTATTCCTGAAAGCGGGCCTTTTAACTGCAGATTCCAATGTAACGTCACCTCCGGACAAAATTCTTTGAATCCAAACTCTCTACATATTCCATAAAGCCCCGGGTAGCATCGGACCCGCGTCTTTTGCATGTTAGGCGTCCGCCGGACCACCCGGATCACGATGCGGGAAAAACCAGCACGGGATTTCCCATGTGCTGGTTTTTCCGCATGACAATATGCTGAATGAAGAGCTACTTATTATCCTTCAGTTCCGAAGCCTGTGAAAGGACATCCTTCTTTACCATGGCAAGAGCCTCGTCAGCCGATGCGCCGTTGTCCATTTCGACCAGAGCCGTCTGTATACTGTTGCTTACGAGCTGGTCGTATTTGGACATCGGACGTACTTTTGTATTCGGGTGCTTGCTGATTTCCATCCATTTTGCAAGAGGATTCTGGCCTGCAAACATCGGGTCGTTGCCTTTTGCGGTGGTATAAGCTTCACTTTCATAGAAAGGCTTATAAAGGGTCGGAGCATGATTTCTGTCAAGGAAAGCCTGGGCGCCGCCTTCGGATTGAGTGAACCAGCGGATGAATTCCCACGCGAGCTCCTTATTCTCCTGTGGAATCATTTTCGGGATGGCAAGAGCCGTGCCGCCCTGGTTGTAACCGCCGCCGGGAGGCGTTATCAGGCCGAACTTGTCCTTTGTTCCCGCCGGGTTGTTCGGAACGATGTTGTCATAAACCATCCAGGTAACCCCGGAATAGAAGGTGGCATAATCGGTTGCAAAGGCCGCGCTCCACTGGGGAGTCCAGTTTTTGATCTTTCCTACGGCGTTGTTTGCCACGATGGCTTCAATAATCTTAAACGTAGGGAGTATGGAGGCCTCAAAATTGAGTACGTTGTCGTCGGTTACATATTGTTCGGGGAAAAGCTGGAAGAAGGCATCCCATACGTCAAAGACGCCGGCGTACATGTAAAAGCCGAGATCCTTGCCTTTGAAAGCCGCGCTTGCCGCTATGTAATCATCCGTTGTCTTGAATTTCGCTTCCATTTGATCTACTTCGGTAATGCCCCAGAGCTTTTGCGTATCGTGGCGGTTATAAACAATGCCGCCGATGCAGTTGTCTATCTGGGAGCACGTGATTTCACCATTTTCATTGGTCATCAGAGGCAAGGCCCATTCAACCATAACAGACTTGTCAAAGTTGTAGGGAGGCGCGTCCAGACGTTCCCAGCAGTTGAGGTTCAATTCGGTACGGCGGGGAGTCTGCTCCAGGTTGGCTATGTCGGGCATGCCGGAGTTTGCCGCTATGGCTGTCTGCAGCTTTGTAAAATAGTCGCCGCCGGCAACCTTTACAAAATTGATCTTTACATTCGGATACATTTTAAAGAAAGGATCCGTACAACGGGCTTCATAATCGCCCCATACCCAGTAATCGAGCTCGCCCTTGTATTCCTCGGGCTTTTTTGTAGGATAGCTGAGGGTGGCGGCAGGAGCGGCGGAAGCGGCGTTATCCGGGGCAACGGTGTTGTCCGCCGGTACGGATGAAGCATTATCCGGGGCGGCGGTCTGGGAACCGCAGCTTGATAATGCCGTTACCATTAGTACGCAGAGTACGATGCAGATAAGACGGATACTAATTGATTTTTTCAAATTCCTTCCTCCTTAATGAATGCTTATTTTGGTATATGCAGTGCACGGCATATGGTCTGTAAAACATTGTAAAGTATATGTTACAATGAATTACTTTAAGCATATTGTAGCAGCAACCGGATAATTTTGCAACATGTTTTGTGAAAATTTCCCCAAGACAATCCTCTGTAAGGAACAATCGGAGCCGCGTTGCATTTCCGCACAAAATATGCTAGCATATTTTACAATGTTATGTTACAATAGCTAACAATGAACCGTTATATGAAAACAGATATTACAATAAATAATCAAACAAAAAAATCACAAACGGAGGCAGTGGTATGAAAAAACAGCTATTAATCGACGGATGGTGGATACGGCAGGTTACGGAAAACGACGCCGCAAAAAAGCCGGAGGCTCTGGCGGAGAACCCCCCAGGCGCGGAAGGCGGTTGGATTTATTCCGGCGCGGCGGATCAGGTGCAAAAAATTCTTTTAGATAACAATATGATACACGAACGGGTGGCGGTAGGCGAAACCGAGCGCTGCGCATGGGTCGAGGAAAAGGACTGGCTGTACTGCTGCGATTTTTCCTGCGGGGATCCGACCGGCGGTAAAATCGTCCATCTCGATTTTAAAGGCGTCGACCTCTTTGCGGATTTTTATCTTAACGGGAAATACATAGGCAGCCACGACAGCATGCTGATCCCGAAAAAAATCGACGTCAGCGGCCTTGTAAAGGAGCAAAACCGGCTGCTGGTATATATCCACTCCACCCGCAATAAAATGAATGAAATTTACAACAACGCTCCCGAAGAAATAAAAAAATACACAAAGCCTTACAATTTTTTGCGTAAGGGCCAGATAGAATTCGGAGACGCCGGAAAGGTTTCAATGATCAATGTGGGCCTTTTTGACGATGTCGTACTGGAGATCGTCGACCGGTGTGAAATTACGTGGCCGGACATTGAAGTGAAGTTCGACAACTGGTACCGCTGGGCGGATATCGGGTGCACGGTCAACGGCCTTGGAAATACCGGCGGCACGTCGGTGAGAATGTCCGTAACCGATCCCGACGGCCATCCGGCAGGCGCCGCCGAAGCAGCCATAAGTCATAGCGATGGCGTCTGGGCGCAAAAGCTGGTCGTCCGCGTGGAAAATCCACGCTTGTGGTGGCCTAAAAATTACGGCGGACATCCGCTCTACCAGGTCAGGCTCGAGGTATCGAAGGGCAATGAGGTACTGGACGCCGCAGAGAGGCAGGTCGGCCTTCGCAAGGTGGAAAATACGGGCGACATGCGTTTCCGTGTCAACGGACGCGAAATCAAACAATGGGGCGCGCTGCTCGAGCCCTTTGACGGACTGACTCACCGGTGGGATTCGGAAAAATGCCGCCGGATGCTTGAGTTGACCGATAACGGCAATATAAACACGCTGCGTATCTGGGGCGGTTCCATGCAATTCCACAATGAATTTTACGAAGAGTGCGACCGGAGGGGTATCATGGTGTGGCAGGAATTCTGCCTGTGCTGGAACCCCGCGCCGGACAATGAGGAGTACAGCAAAAAGTACCGCGCCGAAGCGGAATTTGAAGTGAAGCGCGTAAAGCACCACGCCTGCGTCCTGATGTACAGCGGCGGCAACGAATCCCTGGTCGGGCTGATCGAGGGGATTCCGGAAAAGCTGTCCTACGGCTGGAAGCCGTTCATGGAGGATTTCAAAGAGGTTTGCCGTGCGCTCGACCCCGACCGCTTCTATCTCAACTCCTCTCCCTGCGGCGGCGATTATCCCAGCGACCCGAGGGAGGGCGACACCCATCCCCTGTATTATACCTACCGCCACGCGGTCGTACAGTACCCGCTGTTCGTCTCCGAGCAGGCTAGGTCTACAACCGGACCGCTGCGCAGCCTGCGCCGCTTCATGTACGACGGGGAGCTCTGGCCGGAGGGCTATGTCAACCAGGTGACCCACAGCCAGTACAATCCCACATACAATATTACCTATCCTGACAAGCCCTATTACCAGTACGACCCTGATTATCAGGAAAAGTACAATGTCGGCTGGTCGGTCCCTCAGCTAACCGATGATAAACCTTTCATGGTCACTAGCTGGAAGAAGGTCCCCGTCCCTGAGACATGGTGGAGGCGGGCCGCTTCGTTCTTTGCGTCCGAATGCTCTCCGCTGGAGCGTTTCTTCGATGCTGAAAACATCTATGAGCTGATTTACAGGATCAACGCGGCAACCGCATGGTTCTTCAAGGACGACGCCGAGCGCATCCGCCGGGGAAAGCCCCATTACGAGGTCGGCGAGCCGAGGCGCTGCCAGGGCTACATCTATGTCAAGCTGAACGACACCTGGCCGCAGTTTTACTGCACGCTGATCGATTACTTCCAGGAGGTGCATATCCCCTATTACCAGTTCAGAAGGTCGCTGAGTCCCGTCCTGCTGTCCTTTGATTTCCAGGACCGCATCTTCCTGTGGGGCGTAAACGATACCTCCGAGGAAGTGAAGGGGACGCTGGAGGTCAGGGTATTCAGCCAGATCCGCAACCGCGTGGTGAATGAGTTCAGCATCCCCGTTTCCATTGAAGCCGGCGAGTCCAGGGTTCTGACCAATCTTGACAGGGTGTGCCCCATCGTGACGGAATGCGTCGTGCAGGCAAAGCTTTATTCGGAGGACGGCAGTCTTGTTTCCTCCTCCGATACGCTTGTGGATCTGGAGCGTCACCAGTCCTTCCCCAGGGCCAGGCTATCGCTGAGGGTAGAAGGCGACGAGCTTATCGTTGCCACGGACAAGTACGCCCACTGTGTGGAAATCACCGGCGATGAGGACGGGGACGAATTCAACTGGTATTTTGAGGACAACTATTTCAACCTGTTCCCCTACGAGGAGAAGCGCTTAAAAATCACGGGAAAGCATAAAAAGGGAGTAATCAGCGCCAAGGCGCATTACTCGGATTATGTCACGCAGGTCGAGTACAGCTCCGGCCGCTGAATTCCGGTAAAGCAGACAAACATATGAAAACCTCCATACGGAGTAAAAGGGCTGCCGGTTCGCAGCCCTTTTACTGTTTGGGCATTTGCGGTATGCCAAAGGTGCTGAAGAAGAGGGAACCTGGATGTCACAGAGGCTTTTATTGAGGCAAACCAGTGGTGATACACGTGCAAAAGCCCCGTGGGAGTGGATATCCCGAGGCTTTTATTGGAGCAAGCCAGCGGTGATACACGCGCAAAAGCCCCGTGAGAGTCGGTATCCCCGAGGCTTTTGCCGCAAAACGCTCCGTATTAATCCAGTGAAGCACCGTCAGCGAAGGTTGAAATCGACCTTCAGCAGGTCGCCGTCCGCCGAGGACGCTCCGATCATAGCCGTATAATCTATGTCCTCCACCACCCAGCCCTTACTTTCTTCGCAATAATAGGCCAGCTCCTTCTTCCCTATTTCTATGGCCGCCGTCTTGTGCTCACCCGGCTCAAGACGCACCTTCACGAAGCCCTTCAGGTCCTTTACATGGCGTTCCACAGCCGAGCTTTTATAGCCGGCATAGAGCTGCACCACCTCATCGCCGGTCATAGCTCCGGTGTTTTCGACCTCCACGCTTACCGTGATCCTGTCCCCGGACTTTGAAACCTTTGCATTTTTATAGGTGTATTTTGTATAGCTGAGCCCATAGCCGAAGGGGTACGTCACGGTGTATTTTTCCCTGTCGGCGAGAAAATAGCCGTGATAATAATCATAAGTGATCTGTGTCGCATTCATGTCGTAGTAAGGCAGCTGCTGGGGGGTGGCAGGCGTTGTGACCGGCATTTTGGCCGACGGATTGACCTCACCGAACAGAATCCTTGCGAGCGCGGTCCCGCCTTCCATTCCGGGGTACCATTGCATGAGGATGGCTTTTGCGCAGTCCTTCCACGGCTCTACGATGATCGTGCTCCCGCCCTGTATCACAACAATGACGTTCTTATTTGTCCGCGCTGCCGCCTCAATCAGATACTGATCCTCGGGATGCAGCCCAAGGTTTTTCCTGTCTCCGCCGATATCCTCGGCGATGTTGATAAACTCGCCTTCGTCCATGGAGGTAAGGCCAACGACTATTATAACCGCATCGGAATCCTTCGAAAGCATCTGAACCTGATGCGGAGTTTTCCCATCCACATAGTTCACCTCGACTCCGTCGCCCGCCAGGGCTTTTATCCCTTCGAGCGGTGTGACGACATACGGCGGGAATACGGCGCTGCTGCCCTTTAAATCGCCGGTGTTGGGCTCTGCGGCAAGCCGGCCGGCCACCGTTAGCTTTTTGATCCGGGTCCTGTCCAGCGGAAGAAGCTGCTCGTTCCTGAGCAGGACGGTCGACTTTTCGGAGACCTCTCTCGCCAGCTCCGCATGCTCGCGGCAGCCCATCCTTTCCTCGGAATACAGCGACCTGTCTCCTACAAAGGAAAATCTTATCTTCTCACGCAGTATCCGCTTCACGGCTGCGTCTATCGTGCTTTCGGCCACCTTGCCCTCTTTTACGGCCTTGACCAGCCTGGCGCCAAAGTACTGCGTGGCGTACATTTCAATGCATTGTCCGCCGTTGGCCGCCTCTGCCGTATCCCTGACGCCCCATATGAAATCGGACATCACGAGGCCCTTGAAACCCCACTCGTCTTTGAGCACCTGGTTGAGCAAATAGCCGTTGTGCCCGCACCACTGCCCCCTGACACGGTTGTAGGCGCTCATTACCGCCGCGGAGCCCTCGTCGACGCAGGCCTTGAAATGCGGAAGGTAGATTTCGCGCAGAGTCCTTTCATCCATTTCTACATTCACCTTAAAGCGGGCGTTTTCCATGCTGTTTGCCGCGAAATGCTTGACGCAGGCCATCATGTGCCTTTGCACACCCCGGACCAGCGCCGAGCCCATCTTTCCCAGCAAGCAGGAGTCCTCGCCGTAAGTCTCCTGGGCGCGTCCCCAGGCGGGATGGCGAAGCAGGTTTATGCATACTCCGGCAAAGAAGTTCGCCCCGCCGGAGCGCCCTTCGATTCCGATCACGTTTCCCACGCGCTCCTCAAGCTCGGTATCCCATGAGGAGCCCCGGGCGATGGAGACGGGGAATGCCGTGGAATGATAGCCCAGCACGACACCCGTGGGGCCGTCGGTGAATTTAACGGCAGGGATATCCAGATCCGCATCCTCTCCTGCATAGTAGGGTATGTAATTATACCTCGGAGGATTGAGAGGGGCGTATCTGGCGTCGTTGTCGCAGGACATCTGATGCACCTTCTGCTCCAGGGTCATCTCGCCCAATACCCTTTCCGCCAGCCCGTCCGCTTCCTCCTCCGTCATAGGAGGCAGATTTTCAAACCTGCCCCACTCCGCAGCGATATGCTTTACGGGGTTTTCCTCCAGCTCCTTGAAAATGATGCCTTCAAATTCCTTTTTCTCCTCCTGCGTCATGTGGAAGTATTCGTCGCAGTGAAAAATGTCCGTTCTGATAGCCATGCGGTTCGATCTCCTTTGCTTCGATGATTATTTTATATTCAGGCTTATTAGGCTCTCTCTGAATTCCTTCGGCGAAACGCCCGTATTCTTTTTGAACGCGAGCGAAAAGTAATTTGTATCGTGGTAGCCCACCTGCTCGGCAATCTCATAGGTCCTGAGCTTGGATTCCGCCAGAAGCTGCTTGGCCTTCTCGGTCCGCTTGCGCGTTATGTACTCGTTGCAGCCCTCCCCCATCTCCTTTTTAAACAGCCTCGAGAAATAATTCCTGGCCACATGGAA
>JAEZJL010000496.1 GCA_023415815.1 Bacillota bacterium
CGGTATTTGTGACTCATATCCACGAGGATCATTTTTCGCCAGACGACGTCGGAAAGGTCCTGAAGGACGGCGGGGTGCTGGTAGCCACGGCCGACGTCGCCAAAAAGGCCGGAAGGAAGGGCTTTAAGAACATCCTGACGGTAATCCCTTTGGAAGCATATAATGCGGACGGTATAAGCTTTGAAACCGTGCCCTCCTACAATACCGACAAGAATTTTCACAAGAAGGGGAGCGGATGGGTGGGCTATGTCGTCCATATGGGCGGCAAGTCCTATTATGCCGCGGGAGACACGGACGTCATACCCGAAATGCGCGATATAAAGGCCGACGTGGCATTCCTGCCCGTCGGCGGCACATACACCATGACGGCGTCGCAGGCGGCGGCAGCAGCCAATATAATCAAGCCTTCCGTCGCAGTGCCGATACATTTTGCGGACCTGGTCGGAACTATCGAGGATGCCCGGTCGTTTATCAAGGGGCTGGACAGCGGGATCAGCGGAGTCATTCTAAAAAAATAGGCGCCGGAAGGCTTTTCCGGCTGGAGCAGATATTTACCGCAGGCTTTCAAGGGCTTTTTTGAAAAGAAGGCTCCTGTCGAAGTCTGCGCCTCTGTATGGTATGGGGCCGGCTTTCTCCTCCGGGTCGAGCAGGTCGGCTCCGCCGGTGAGGATACTGCAGCCCGTGCCCGAGGCCCTCAGTACCGTAGGGGCCATATCCAGGAAGGAGGCCGTCGTCGCTGCTTCGGCGTATGCCCTGCCGTCCGGGGTGATGATGAAGAGCGGCACGAATTCGAAGAAGCGGCCGTCCATGGTAAAGGAGGCCTGCCTGTAGCCTTCCTTCTCAATATTCGGCGCATGGTCGCCGGATATGAAGATATACGTATTTTTGAAATCGGCCTGTATTTTGCCGATAAAGGCTTTCAGGCTCCGGTCCACGTAATTCATGGAGTTGAAGTAATTCTTCACGGTTTTGTCGCTTATATCGTCAAACATGCTGTTTTTATAATAATTCAAAACGCTTTCGAAGGGCTCGTGGCTGGACATGGTGATGACATATGCCAGGAAGGGCTGCGAGACGGTATCCAGCTTCTTTACGGCAAAGTCAAACATATCGCCGTCCGGCAGTCCCCAGCCGTTTTCGGGGAGCCCGGTCCTTCCGAGATCGTAAAATTCCGTGAACCCAAGCCGGGGGAAGGCGGCATCGCGGTTGTAAAAGCCTCCGACGTTGCCGTGAAAGGCTGCCGCTTCATAGCCGTTCCGTTTCAGGCGCGTTAACAGTGAGTTGGGATAGCTGTAATTGGCAAGCTTCAGCGCCGGATAGAAGTCCAGGGGCTCGACGCTGTTCAATATGGAAAATTCGCTGTCAGAGGTGCCTCCGCCCTTGTGGTAGCTGAGCATGAAGGGATAGTAAACCGCCGTTTTCGTCAGTGAATGCAGGAATGGGGTTACATAAGCGCCCTTGTATTTACGGCTTATAATGGCGGAGTCCATTGATTCCACCTGTATGATTACCAGATTCGGCGCGGGCAGCCCGGTTGCCTCGAAGGTCCGCTCGGCGCCGTATTCCAGCTGTTTCTCAAGCAATCCCCCGCCGCTTTGCCAGACGCTCACAAGGTTTGCCGCGATGGTGCCGTATTTTTCGACGATTGGCGATTCACCCGAATAGGTGTCGTTCGCCAGGTTTGACAGGGCGTTGCCGTTTTTGCCGCTGATTGCCTCGGATGCCGAAAATACGAGCAGCGAGGCGGCTATCACCGATACTGCCGCCATGAGCTCTCTCTTCGCGGGCTTTGGCCTTCTCCATATCCCGCGCATAAACAGGATGAAGAAGGGCAGATCGAGAATGGAAACCAGCGCCCGCAGGTCCGGCCGGACAGCCGAATTTCCGGCGGTCGACAGGGCCTCGGAAAGAAGCGGCACAGCCTGTACGAGATGAAGGTAGGTATGAAAATAATAATAGTAGGTTATCCCGGCCGCCAGGTATAGCGCCTGGATAGCGTATGCCGCAATAATGGCCGCGCGCGACCGGTATATGAAGAAGAGCGGATAGAGCGCGCCGATCAGCAGCAGGGTCATCAAAAGCTTGCGCAGCAAAAAAACGGCCTCCCCCTCCTGTGTCAGCATGGAGTTGAAAACGACAATTTTTGCTGCGTTGGCCGCGATAAACAGAAAAAGCATCCGCGCCTCCGGTTATCCGCTTACCGATATGCTGCAAATAGTATTTATCAAAGGGCGGGAATAAATGCGCGCATAAAAAAACTTACCTTACCGGTAAGTTTTTTTTACTCTTTCGTATATCTCCTTGAATTTCACGCCGGTTTTCTTCTTTTGAGTCTTGTGTTGCGGTATTCCTTTGTATCTCAGTGACAGGTCGACATTTGCTGTCCTTTCTACCGGAGATACTTGCAATAGGCATCACCGAGGTTTATATCGACAATACCGGCCGTTTTGATAACCTTCCTTCTGCGACGGGAAATAGGGGAGGGCGTGTAAAAAGTTGAAGGGACCGCCGTATCTTAAGCAAATTCCAAGCTTCGTGGATTAGTATATTTATACGAGGTGAATTCAAATGAAAAAGCTATTGACGATTTGTATTTTACTTGCCGTCATTCTTACGGCATGCGGAAGCCAGGGGCAGGCGGCTGCCGGGAATCCCGAACGGACCGGCGGCACGACGGCATTTGCAGGGAACTCCCCCGACCTGTACGGAGAGGTCAAATCAATATCGGGCTCAGAGATCACACTGGCTCTTATTGAGCTGCCTCAGCGGCGTTCCGGCGGAGAAGCGGGTCCCCGCAGGAAAGGCGGAAATAACGGGAGCGGCGGTTCGGCCGGCGCGGACGCAAACGGCGGGCCGGAAGGGGGAAACAGCCCGGAAGGCAGCGGCAGGCCTGATGGCGGTAGCAGACCGGAAGGAGACAACAGCCCGGAAGGGGGCAACAGACCGGACGGCGGTAACAGGTCGGACGGGGGTAACAGACCGGAAGGCGGCAATACGCTGCGAGGGAATAACGGCTTCAACGGCGGGGCCGGCATGCAGAGGAACTATACCGGAGAAACGGTTACTCTGGATATATCTGCAGACACGCCGATAACCACCTTTGAGAGGGGCAGCGGCGGCGCGGAAGAGAAGAAGCTGACCCTTGGGGACATAAAAGCAGGCGATCTTCTGCAGGTCTGGTACAAGAAGGAGCCCGCGGACAGCAAAGAAATCGAAAGCATAAGGCTGATCCGGATTCCCGCTCCGAGCAATCAGGATGCCTCCGGACAGGCCGGTACATAATGGACAATAATTTGAGGGGACGCCGTGTGCGGCGTCCCCGGTATAGATTTAACACGATATACTGCTAGAGACTCTTCACCATGATCAGGCATGGGTTTTCCTCACCCCATATTTCCTTAAGCTCTTCCAGCGGGTAAAAGCCTACTTTCCTGTAAAATTCTCTTGTCCGCTCGTAGTATTCATAGTCCACGGACTCGCCTAAGGTTTTCACCATAAAAAGTTTAAAGCCCTGTTCTTTTACGTATTGCTCGGCGATGCCGACCAGCCTTTTGCCGAACCCGTTCCTGTGGTACTGCTCCAGAATTCCGAGGACATAGATCTCAGCTGTAAACCGGTTATTGAACTTCAGACAGATGAAGCCTATCGCGGCATTGTCCTTATAAACGGCATAAAAGACCTTGTCCTTAACGCCCTGTACATAATCAACTATAGACTGCTCAATACCGAACCATTCCGGCAGCTTGCGAAGTACGTCATCCGTTATCGCGGATTTGACTTCAATGTCTTCAATATGCACAATATCAGCCATATTGTCCCCTTGCTTTACATTGAGTATTTAAACAGGCATTAAGCGCGCTGCAGGACTTCCTCCAGGAACCTTCCGTTTTCATAGAAGAGCTCGCCGTCGGCATATATTTTACCGCCGTTTCTCATATCGCAGAGCATGTCCCAGTGTATTGTGGAGCTGTTTTTTCCTCCGGCTTCGGGCATCGAGTCCCCGATTGCCAGGTGGACGGTGCCGCCGATTTTTTCATCGAAGAGCATGTTCCTGGTAAACTTCTGTATGCCGTAGTTCGTCCCTATGGCTACTTCGCCGAACCGGCACGCTCCTTCGTCCGTTTCAAGCAGCGACTTCAACAGGTCCTCGCCCTTTTTGGCCGTTGCTTTTACCACCTTGCCATCCCTGACCTCCAGCCTTATGCCTTCGATCTCCTTGCCGGAGTATATTCCGGGAAAGCTGAAGGTTATATAACCGTCTATCGCATCCTCAACCGGGGATGTAAATATTTCGCCGTCGGGGAAGTTTTCCCTGCCGTCGCAGTTCTGCCACTTACGGCCCTTTATACTGACCTTTAAATCCGTTTCCTCCGATAGTATGTGAAGCTCTTCTTTTTTATCCAGATAGCGGACCCATTTTTCCTGCTCCAGGCTTATCCTTTTCCACTCGGCGACAGGGTCCTCGCTGTCAAGCAGTCCCGCGCCGTATACAAAATCCTCGTATTCGCTCAGGCTCATCGAGGCCTCCTGGGCGTCCGCATGAGTGGGGAACTGTGTGCCGCACCACCTCAGCGAGCCGTTTCCCATCCTTTCGGAATAAAATTTTCTCCAGCTGGCCGCTCCCTGCGAGGACCATTTGATCCTCTCCGCAGGAATGCTCGAGTTTGCCTTGGTATTCCTGGTCGCCCAGGCCGTCAGCCATACGTCGGCTTTTGCGAGCATGTTCTCCATTAAAAAGTTGCTTTCCTTCAACTGCTCTTCGCTGCCGTATCTCAATCTTATTTCCCCAACCTCTCCCGAGTTCAGGAGGGTTTCAACGTGCGCGCCCGCAAGAATAGCTTCCTTCACAACCTCGCACATCCACGGGGTCGCGGCCTCGTCGCACATAACAAAAACAAAATCGCCTTTTTTCACCCTGGCAGAGTAGTTCACCAGCAGCTTTGCCAGCTTGCTCAGTCTTACATCCTTCATATCGTTCTCTCCATTATTCTTTATAATATAAATAGCAATGTATATTATACCATAATATCCCTCCGATACTAGTAAACAATAAATCAATTTCTCAACGGATACAACGACGTGGGCAAGAGCACCAGGGCCAGGGTTTTCAAAGCTGCGGAAAAGCTGAATTATACGCCTGACCCTATTGCGAGGGAGCTTGTTAAGGGCGAAAGCAAGAGGATCGGAGTTATGTTTACGGTTATAATGTTATTGCCTCCCATATGACGCCCAGGCTCACCAATGAGCTCGGCAGACTGGCCGGAACGCTTCTGCTGAACCTTGTAAACGGTCAAAAAATAAACAATGTGCTCCTGGAGCCCGAGCTTGTTGTGAGGGAGTCAACCGGGAAGGCAAAATAAAAGGCCCGGCACGGTTGCTCAAAGCTGTTGCGTGCAGGGCCTGAAGCCTGTCAATAAATTGTCCCGCGGCTCCGCTACGGCTTCATTTCCGGCTCAGTATCTGCCGCCGCCACCGCCGCCGCCGGAGGAGCCTCCTCCGAAGCCTCCACCGCCGCCGCCTCTTCCGCCTCCACCGAAGCCTCCGCCGCCAAAGCCGCCGCCACCACCCCAGCCTCCGCGTCCGCCGCCTCTGAATATGGTGCTCCAGAAGAATATTTTAATCAGCATGGAGGTTATCCTGAACCGGAAGAATATCCCGTCGACAGCGAGGAACAGTATAACGAAGATGGGGGCCAGATTGAAGCCCCTCGAGCCTCCCGTCTGTTTTCCGCCCGAAGCATCGGGCCGTGCGGAGCCTTCGGAGCCCGTGCCCAGGCTTACCCCGGAGTCCTCGGCTATTCGTGAGGCAATGTCCGTATAGACCTTGATAAAGCCGGTGTCATAATCCCCATCCTTGAAGTACGGAGCCATATCCTTTTCAAAATAGTCGCTTACTCTTATTGTGCCGAGTATGGGGTTCAGGCCGTAGCCGACCTCGATCCATACCTCTCTGTCCCCCAGCGAATGCAGTATCAGGACGCCGTTGTCCTTGCCCTTTTGGCCTACGCCCCACTTCTCAAACAGCTTGTTTGCGTAGTCCTTTATATCCTCGCCTTCAAGGGAATTGACGGTGACCGCCGTAACCTGCGCAGTGGTCTTGTCCTCAAGCTCCCTACCGATGCTCATGATCTGCTGTTCTGCGTCCTCGCTGATGATCCCCGCGAAGTCGTTCACATATTTACTGTCTTCCTTGAAATCGGGGTAATTCACAGCAGATACGGGAATTGCGAATACAAGCAGCATGAGTAAGACGGCAGGCGCTATAAATTTAATAAATCTGGACACGTTTCACCTCCCCTTCCCGCGTTGAAATCAATCGAAATTCACTTTCGGAGCCTCGGCCGCTCCGGGACTCGACTGGAAATAGTCCTTCGGTCCGAAGCCCATAAAGCCCGCGAATATATTGCCCGGGAATCTTTTGACCTGGAGATTGTATGACTGAACGGCTTCATTGAAGCGCCTTCTCTCCTGAGATATCTTGTTTTCGGATTCGTCTATGACCTGGGCCAGATCATGATACTGGCTGTCTGCCTTCAGGTCCGGATAGTTTTCAACTATCACGAGCAATTGCCTTAACGAATTGTTCAGGCTGTCATCCGCCTGCAGCTTGCTGTTCACGTCTCCGGCGTTGTAAAGCACCGACCTTGCCGCGGCTATATCCGAGAACACCTTTTCTTCATGCTTGGTGTAGCCCTTGACCACCTCGACCAGATTGACGATTTTATCCGATCTTTCCTGCATGACGACCTCCACCTGTCCCCATTTGCCCTGGACGTTCTGATCGGCTCCGACCAGCCCGTTGTATGTGGAAACGGAGCTCAACAGGAGTATCACCACCAGCAGGACGACAACGCCCCATTTAAGCCATCTTCCGTAAGGATAAGCCTTATAGCTCATATTTCAGAATTCTCCCTTCATCTCAACTATATATATTATACGCAGTTTATAAAATACAGTCTGTCTGTGCGTCAAAGAGGAGGACATTTCCACGAAGCCGCCGATGCTTCGATTGAAATGATGAAGACGGGAATATCAAATTATTCGAAGCGGCGCAGGAAGCTTGCATTGGCTGTCATGGATCAAAACGGCAATATTGAAATGC
>JAEZJL010000119.1 GCA_023415815.1 Bacillota bacterium
ATTGTACACCTCGTATCTCATTGACTTATTTTCATTAGTATATAACGTAATAACTGCATCCAGGTCTGATTAAAATTCGCCATAAAAAAGGACCGGAGCCTCCGCTGCCGGTCCCTGATCCCGTATCCCTAATATTTTTTAACCACAATGTCCGCCGCTATCTGAGGCCAGACAGCAGGGTCCTCCATTCCCAGCCTCCACAGCGCGACGCCCGATATGCCCATCTGCCAGGCCAGCCTGATCTTTGCGACTATGCTGTCCTTGTTTTCAAACCAGACCTCATGCTGATTGCCCTGCTCATCCTGATAGGAGAACATGGGCGTCAGGGTCGCCCGGTCGAATATTATGCTCCTGCCGTAGCGGCTTGCAAGGTCCGAGGCCAGCTGGTAAGTCGCATAGGTGTTTTCGCCGGTCGTGAGGTTGAAGTCGAAGCCGAATACCGAGATGGCGGCCACGATCTTTGATAGCGGCACCTTTGTTATCGTATACCCGATGACCCTTGCCATCCAGCCGCTGGATACCACCGGGCCTGGGCCGCTTCCCGGCCAGCCGTGCTCGTTGTAGAGCATTACGATGAACTGGTCGACGGCCGCTCCAATGGCAGCGTAGTCGAACGGGTCCGAAAACGGGTTAAAGGGAGGATAGTCCCTTATCCTTGCGGGCACCGAGGCCGAAAGGAAATAGCCCCTGCTCCTCATCTCCCTCCCGAGCTCGGTATAAAAGGCGGAAAGCCTTCCGCTGTCCTCCATGTATACGTCTTCGATATCGATATTCACACCGTCGAAATCGAAGCGCTCTATCAAAGCGATGATGTTAGAAATGGCCGACGCCCTGGTCTGGGGAGTAGCAACCATTCTTTTGACCGTCTCCCGGCTTGTGTCGCGTCCGCCCTCCTCGTAAAGCAGATTGTGTACCACCGGGAGGATCATAATGTTGTTGCGGTGCGCGATGGAGACCAGCAGTCTTACGTCGTCGTCAGAGAATTCCCCGAATTTCTCTATGGAAGTAGGATCGCTGCTGTTGAACCTGTACATGAAGAGCGGCACCTCCGAGAGCTGCGAGGTATTGTCCGCAAAGGAGCGGAAGGAGCCCGGCAGGGACGGTCCCTCTTCAAGCGTATAAAAGCCTACGATGCCCATGATCGGCTTTGAGCCGTCGTACACCCTGAAGCTTCCCAGGCTGCGGGATATCCAGCCCAGCCTTCCGTTGTGCAGGCGGACCCTGAGCCAGCCCGGCTCTGTTGCGACGACAGGAAGCCTTGCCGTTTTGACCACGCTTGTAATTATGCTGTAGTTTGCTCCCGGACCGCTCCGTATGTTTGCGCGGTCCGCGGTTACCACGGTTTCCGTGTACTGGGGGATGGTAAGGCGCTGGCCGACGCTGAGCGCCGTGCTGCTCAGACGGTTCAGGACCGAGATGCTCTCAGCGGTCGTATCGTATCTCTGCGCGATCCTGTACAGGGTATCACCTGGCTGGACCGTGTAAATGATAACCTTTGAAGTGCTTACCGGTATGAACAGCCTCTGGCCGGCGAGTACGCCGCTGCCCGTGAGCTGGTTTGCATCCATGATCTCCTGGACCGTTACGCCGAATCTCTGAGCTATCGTATATAGTGAATCACCTTGCTGGACGGTATACCACATTAAAAATCACCCTTGTCGGAATTGATATACCATTATATTCAGAACGAAGGGCAAAAGTTCTAGCATCGGCCGGGCAGGGGAGTCAATAAAAAAGACCCAAAGCCGGATCGGACGGAAAAGAAAGGACCTCCGGTCCGGCCGGAGGTCCGTATGCCCAGGTCCTATCCTATTTTGATATGTTAAGGTTGCCCGAGGTGGACGTCACTTTTATGGTATTGCGGTCGCTTACGACGGTACCGTCCATTCCTTTTTCCCGGGGTGTCCCTGAGACTGTAACGGGGAAATCGGATTTGCCTGTTCCGCTTGCGGTATGGAAGGTGATGTGAAATTCGGCGTTCTCCGGCAGCTTGATGCTTGTACTTCCCGAGGCTGTGGTTACGCTGATGTCATTCGACAGCTCGCCGTACTCCAGGCTTATATTGCCTGAAGTGGAAGCGGCTTCGAGCTTGCCGGGATTGCCCTTGAGCGTTATCCCGCCGGAGGCGGTTTCCGCACGGCAGCTTTTTGCGTTAACCTGCTCGGCGGTGATTTTGCCGGAGTTTGAATGCAGCTTCAGGTCGTCTCCAGCGGCATTTACGCGGATATCACCCGATGCCGTATCGAAGGCGGCGGTTTTGGCTTGAATGCCTTCCGATGTGATTTTACCGGAGGTTGCGTTGCACCGGATGCTGTCAAATTCGCCGTCGATGCTCAGATTGCCGGAGGCAGACGCAAGCTCTGCCCTTGAGGCCTTGATACGCTTTGCGTTCAGGCTTCCGGAGACGGTCTGGCCTTTAAAGACATCAAGCGATGGGATCTCATCTATGGCTATGTCTGCGGACACCGTACGGACGTCAAGGTTTTTTGCGTATGCCGCAGGCAGGTAAACGTCAAGCTTAAGATCACTGTTGAACATAAGCGGGCCTATGTGACTTTTGTAGCCTACCTTGACCGTAATGTCTCCGCCTGACTCCGTCAAGGTGAATTCGGGCGTGTATTTGCTGTCGCTGGAGGAATAGCTCCCGTAGAAACGGGCCTTCAGCTCGTCCGAATCCGATTTTATAAAGTTTATTTTTTCGCTTATAGTGCTGATATAAATATTGTTCACGCCTGCAACGGAATGCGTTTTTTCTTCGTCGACATTCACCGCGCCGGAAGGGGTAAAACCTTTATCTGCCAGGTCTGCAAAATTATTTTCCCCATATTGCGCGTAAAGCATGATGCCTGCTATCGCAAAGGAGGCGATGGTTATGATTAAAAGTATCAATACCGCTTTGGCTGTTTTGGACATACCTCTCATTTTTATCACTCCTATTTACTGATAATTCTCATATTCGCTTTAATGTACTTCATCGTTATGATATAGAAGAATTTCGTCAAATAAACATCTCCTATGATGAACAGCGTCCCCAACCCGGCAAGACCAAAGGAGGTGAATATAAGGATTCCCTCGTTGATATCCGGAAGGCTCACCCATTCCGTAAAGAACGGCTGCAGCAGTGTCGCAAAAAACAGCACGGCTCCGGATACCGCAATCCCTGCCGCGGCCGCATAAAGCCCGATCAGTACGCCGATCAGGCCGGCAAACACCGGCAGTATGAAAACCAAATTCAAAAATCCGAGGCTCAGAGCCGCAAATACCGCCCTGACAATATTCCCGGCAGTGCGGTTCTGATCCGCCTGCCTGACGATGTGCTCGACCCTGTACTGTCTGGCGATCGCCTTGGGGTCTCCCAGAGCCGAACAGATCTCTTCCTCGGTCTTGCCTTCGCTCATGCCTGAATTGAAATGCTCCTTGTAATCATAGAGCACGTCGTTTTTGTCTTCCTGAGACATGCTTCCCAGCGAATGCTCCAGTATGCTTAAAAATTCATTTCTGCTCATGCCGTCAGCTCCTCTCCGACAATATTTCTGACTCCCTTTACAAATGCGAACCATTCCGAGGCAAGCTCGTTTTTTGTTTTCCGCCCCAGAGGCGTCAGCTTATAATATTTTCTCGGGGGGCCTTCCTGGGATTCTTCAAGGTAGGTGGTCAGGTAGCCTTCGTCCTTCAGCCTTTTGAGCAGGGGATAGATGGTGCCTTCCGCTATCATTATGTTCTTTGATATTTCGTTTACGAGCTCGTAGCCGTAACAGTCCTTTTTTGTCAGCATGCTAAGGACGCAGAGCTCCAGCACGCCCTTTTTTAATTGAATATTCATATCGGTGCTTCCTTCCGCTTAAAATTATTAAGTCCTCTGACACCTATATAATATCACAAGCTATATTGCAATGCAAGGTACCGTGCAAAATTTTTTATCAGGTATTGCGTGGTACCAATAGGTTTCTCATCCCGGCGCTTCAATTGCCGGCCTCGTCATGTTCGCCGGCTTTCAGCATTATGAGGTCGTAGACGTTTTTGTACACGATGCCGCTGCTCCACAGTCCGTGTTCCTTCTGGAATTTCCTGATGCCGTTTTCCAGCTGCTTTCCGAAGCGGCCGTCCACATACCACGGATAATAGCCGAGCTTTTTAAGGGCCTCCTGTATTTCAACCACGTCCGAGCCTATATCTCCGTCCTTCATGATGCGGAAAATCCTGCCCTCCTGGATGATTGTCACGGATGCACCGTAGGGTACGAGCCCGAACAGCTTCTTTGCATCGCTGTTCTTCATTCGGATGCAGCCCTTTGAGGAATTGGATCTTCCTATGAACCAGGGCTCGTCTGTCCCGTGTATGCCGTATTGACCCCAGGGTACGTTGAAGCCGAGCCATGAACCGCCAAAGCCTTCGCCCCAGGTTTCCTTGCTGACGATCCTCCAGTTTCCGAGCGGGCTGGGAGTGCCCGGATTGCCTCCCGAAACGGGAAAGCTGTCCAGATATTCGCCGTCCTTATACAGGTACAGGGTCAGCCGGTCCAGGTTTATATGTATGTGGAAGCCTTTTTTTACGCTGTCCGGATCCTTTTCCGAGGCAAAGCCGATGTCCTCCCGGCTGGTGTCATCCATAGAGTAATTGTATGTGCCGAAGGCAGGATGCCGGTCCTCCATTACGCCCGGCCTGTAGCACAAAAAAAACAGGACGGTAGCCGCAGCAAGAAGGAGATAGGCTTTTCCCGGTTTTACGACAATCATGTGAACACCTCGGCAGCCATATAAGCTGCATTGTATATAATTAATAAATTATATGCTTTTCAATACCGACTTTATAAATAACGGCAAATGGAATATAATTAATTTGTAAATAATAAGCAGAAGATGTCTCTGTTTGATTTAACATTTTGGAGGCGCAATGATGAAATGGCTCAAGAGCTTTTTACTTATTAATCTCGGGCTTGTCTTGACCGCCGCGGGAATCCATTTTTTTAAGGTCCCCAACAATTTTGCCACAGGCGGCGTCAGCGGCCTCGCCATAGTAGTAAGGTATTTTTTACCGAATATCTCCGTAGGCCCCTTGATGATGATTATCAATATTATCCTTCTTATCGTGGGCTTCGCCCTTATCGGACCCTCCTTCGGCTCGAAAACGGTCTATTCCAGCTTTGCCCTTTCCGGCATGGTCTGGGTGCTGGACCAGGTTAATCCGCTTTCAAAGCCGCTCACTGGCGATACGATGCTGGAGCTTGTTTTTGCCATCATACTCCCTGCCGTCGGCTCCGCGATCGTCTTCAACCAGGATGCCTCAACAGGCGGCACCGACATTGTCGCAAAGGTGCTGAACAAGCTTACCAGCATAGACATCGGAAAGGCACTGCTCCTTGCCGATTTTGCCATTACCATAATGGCCGGCCTGGTATTCGGCATAAGGATAGGCATGTACTCGTTTTTAGGGCTGATCATGAAGGGCTTCCTGATCGATACGGTCATTGAAGGCATAAATATCCGCAAGCAGGTGGTCATCATCAGTGAAAATCCGGAGGCTGTCCGTGAATATATCATCAAGAACCTGAACAGGGGAGCGACCATACATAAGGCGACGGGCGCCTTCACCAACGAGGAGAAGCACATCATCACGACCGTCGTGAACAGGCGGCAGGCGCTGTCGCTTCGCAACTACATCCGCGAAGTCGACAGAAAGGCCTTCATAACGATTACCAACACCTCCGAAACCATCGGGAAAGGCTTCCGAAGCATTTAGCATCTCGACAGGGCACCGTTCTCCGTCAGAAATAGGGTGGGGGACAGTTCTCAACAATCGGGCATTTAAAAGGGAAATCGCGAATCGGGGGACAGTTAATGTGAAAGCAGATTACATACTGTAGAATCTGCTTTCATGCATTCCTTATGTAGGCTAATTCATGGTTGTTCTCTTAAAAAAGAGTACTTAATGCAGAACTGTCCCCATTCTTGTTACATTCTTCGACCGGCTCTTCTTTTTTATCATTTGCGATGGTAAAATAGGAAGGGTGTTTACTATTTGCTTGTGAAAGAGGGAATATACATGAGAGATGAAACAAAATGCCTGCACGCCGGGTATACGCCCGAAAACGGAGGCCCCAGAGTAGTGCCGATCGTACAAAGCACCACCTATGTATTCGATTCCACCGAGCGTATCGGAGAGCTTTTTAACATGCCGACCGCGCATATGTATTCGAGATTTTCCAATCCTACGGTCGAAGCCGTTGAAAAGAAAATCGCGGCCCTGGAGGGCGGCGTGGGCGCCATGTGTACATCCTCAGGCCAGGCGGCTTCGCTTTTTTCCATACTGAACCTGTGTAAAAGCGGGGAAAGCTTTATAAGCACCTCCACAATTTACGGCGGGACAGTGAACCTGTTTGCCGTTACCCTGAAAAAATTGGACATCGAATGCATTTTCGTCGATGCCGAAGCGGATGAGGAGACTGTTCAAAAGGCCTTTAAGCCAAATACCCGGGCGGTATTCGGAGAGACGCTGGCAAATCCGGCATTGGCGGTTCTCGATATCGAAAAGTTTGCTGAAATAGCGCATAAAAATAAAGTCCCGCTGATCATTGACAATACCTTTGCGACGCCAATATTGTGCAAGCCTTTCGAATTCGGCGCGGATATCGTCGTCCACTCAACCTCAAAATACATGGACGGACATGCCCTGCAGGTCGGCGGCGTGATCGTGGACAGCGGCAGGTTTGACTGGACGAACGGAAAATATCCGGAATTCACGGAGCCTGACGAATCCTATCACGGCGTCGTCTATACC
>JAEZJL010000001.1 GCA_023415815.1 Bacillota bacterium
ACTCTTCTCAGCGCAACCTCGCTTGACAGCTCGCCGCTGCGGATTACACCCTTTGGAAAGACCCATTCCTCCTTTTCGTTCTTCAGGAGAAACACCTTGTTGCCGCAGAAGACAATGCCTCCCGCGCAGTTTCTGACTAACATATAAAGGTCCCTTCCTTTCCATATGTTTGCCGTCTGCCTAAGCAGCTTACGGCAATGCCATTTATATATATTATAATATCCTGAATTTGATAATTATTCAACTTTCAGAAACCGGCACAAAATTATTTCCGGGCTGTTTATCATACAAACTTAACCTAAACTACAAATTCTCTTAACTTTTCTATGTATGCTCTTTTAATTTTCGCCTTAATATTCATCCCGTTTTCGGTATATTCCTCACTCAGAAGCTTTCCGTTTTCGTGGATGTAGGGCATTATCCAGCCTTCGCTGTAAGGCGCAAGCAGCTCCACCTCCAGCTCGTCCGCGGGTATGAGTCCCGCAATGCGGGCAAGAAGCTCTCCAATCCCGGAGCCTGCCAGCGCAGAGATTTCGACGGCGTTCACGCCGGGCTTCAGGGCAGGGCTCCTGATTCCGGCGCCGGCAACGTCCATTTTGTTCAACACCATAAGCGTCGGCTTGCCGGAAGCGCCCAGGCCTTTCAATATGCCCTCCGCAACCGATATCTGCTCCTCCGCCTCTTCATCCGAGGCGTCTACCACATGCAGCAGCAAATCCGCAAAGACAGCCTCCTCGAGCGTTGACTTAAAAGCTTCCACAAGCTCGTGCGGCAGCTTTCTGATAAAACCGACGGTGTCGATAAGCAGCGCGTCCCTTCTGTCCGGCAACACCAATCTCCGCGTGGTCGGGTCCAGGGTCGCAAAGAGCCTGTCCTCCGCAAATACATCCGTGCCGCACAAAGTGTTCATCAAAGTGGACTTGCCGGAATTCGTATATCCCACCAGCGCTATCACGGGCACGGAATCCTGTTTCCTGCCCTCCCTGGCAAGACCCCTCCGCTTGCCTATATTCTCAAGCTCGGCCTCCAGAGAGCTTATCCGCTTTCTGATATGCCGCCTGTCGACCTCCAGCTTCTTTTCGCCGGGACCCCTGGTGCCGATGCCGCCTCCGAGCCTTGAGAGCTGACCTCCCAGGCCGATAAGCCGCGGGAGTCTGTATCGCAGCTGCGCCAGCTCGACTTGCAGCTTTCCTTCGCTTGATCTCGCCCGCTGGGCGAAAATATCCAGGATCAGTGTTGTCCTGTCAATGACCTTTGCTCCCGTCACGGCTTCCATATTCCTGACCTGGGCTCCCGAAAGCTCTTCGTCGAAGACAAGCGTATCCGCGTCCAGAGCCTGGACCATAAGCCCGAGCTCCTCAGCCTTGCCCCGTCCTATATAATACGCGGCGTCTCTTGAAGCACGCTTCTGCAGCACCTTCTCCAGCACCGTCAGACCTGCCGTGCAGGCGAGCTCCTCCAGCTCCTCCAGGGATCTTTCAGCCTCGGTCCTGCCGTTCAGCAGACGCCCGGCAGTAAGCTCAAGCCCTACGAGTATCGCTTTCTCCACGGCTATCCGGCTATTCTCGGAAATAATTGCCGGAAGCCTCTCCCTTTCATATATCCGCTCAAAAAGAAAATCCATGCGGGAGCATTCGTCAAAGGGCCCGAAAATCTCAGGCCGGCCCCCGATATCGGAAGAAGGCAGGGCGGCATATACTTCGGCCATCAATCCGCCGCGTACGCCGATGGCTATCATTGCATCAAGGTTCAGGCTGACCATGGAATTTATATCCACCGCCGACAGCATCCCCTCGCCGTTGGGATGGGTATGTACGCACCGGATCCCCGAAAGCCTCGCGCTACCCCTTCTTCCGTCTATCTCCGAGAGCGTTACCGTACCGCTGTCCCCCAGGCAGATGTCGGTGATAGCACCCTTCCTGTTAATATAAACAGCTATCTCGCGGTTTATCCTTCCGGTAAATGACGCCAGCTTTTCCGCAAGAATTCCGGGTAAAAACTCGCTTCTGTCGGTTTCCAGCCCGTAAAGCTCCTCCAGCTCCGCCAGGACGCTCGCCCTCAGCGAATCCGTATTGCCGCTTATTCCTATATCAAATCACTCCCTGTCTGAGCCTCTGGGGCACATACGTCCCGAGAAGCTTGTCCGCAAACCTTATGTCCAGCCTCGCAAAGCGCTGAAGGCCCCTCTCCGTATCTATATCCGGCCACCCGTCGCCGATGAGCGGAGCGGCATATTTTATAAAATCATCCGTCACATCGATCCCGTCGGGGGTGATCCACTCCTTCGGAATGAACCTTTCCGAGTTTGCCACCAGCTCAAGCGGGACCTTGTCGAATACGGCCCTGTAATTTTCGCCCGGAGCTCGGAGAATCGTGGCCATCCAGCCTGTGCCCTCCTCCACGGAGATTTCCACCGCCTTTTTGCCGACCTCATAGGCCTCGTCAAGGTCTACCCTGGACGCATGGATGGAGACGGACCTCTGCAAAACACCCGGGAGCTGGCCCGTAACCTGCCCCCTTGCTTTCAGGCCCACCCTGTTCAAATAGTTCGTCACGACCTGGGACGCCGTAATTTGGCTCGCCCCGTATTCCACATGCCCGAAGCCGTCTCTGGCCTCTCCCAGGCTTCCTACGTCGAAGCCTTCGTTTACGACGACCATGCACCGCCCGCTTCTGGCAAGCTGTCTGTTGACGTTTTCGGCCAGGCTCTCAAGATTGTGCCCCGACTCGGCCATGTACAGCTGGAGCGGCATCTCCCTGTCCGGATCCCCCAGCCTTGCCGCGGCGGTGATATAGCCCGATTTCCTTCCCATGGCCTGTATGACCGACACGCATTCCGATACGCACATTCCCCTGTTTTCCTCGTTGAGGTTCTGTATGAGGTATGCCCAGTACCTGGCAGCGCTGCCGTAGCCGGGAGTGTGGTCTATTATTGTGAACCGGTCGTCGCCGATATCGTTGTCAATGGTCTTGGGAACGCCCGCAACGACAAGCTCCAGGCCGCGTTCCCGCGCCAGCCTTGAAACCTTGCTGGCCGTATCCATTGAGTCGTTGCCCCCTATGTAGAAAAAATATCCTATGTTGTGAGCGCGAAATACATCGATGATTCTGTTGAAATCCTCTTTCTGCTCCTCCTTGAGCTTATACCTGCAGGTGCCGATGGAACCGGCGGCAGGCGTCCTGCGAAGCCTTTTGATCTCCTCCGGAGGCTGGAGTCCCATATCTATAAGCTCTTCGAGCAATACCCCCTCTATCCCGTGCCAGCTCGCATACACCTTTCCGATATGGTCGGGGCAGTCGAAGCAGCCTTCGATCACTCCCTGCAGGGAAGCGTTGATAACGGGCGAAGGGCCTCCGGATTGTGCAACCAGCGCATTTCTTTTCATAGGTCCATCCTTTCAGGCATAATGATAAATGCATTTATATTATATACCTGCCTGTAAAAAAAACAAACATATAACCGTATGCGCCCAGCCTGCCGATATATAATAAAAGAAAATATTGAGGGGCGTCCGGCCCTTCCGTTTTCAGGAGAGCGCCATGGATGGCATTATTATTTTAATGGATTATTCCTCCTATGAGAGGCAGAAAGTCAAGCATATACTGGAAAAGATCGGCAGCTTCGAGGTTATAGAGGTCTCCAGCCTCAATCAGCTCAAGCTGCTTGATATCGGCATGGAAAATTTGCGGCTTGTCATCGCGGATATATCCTTCCAGTCCGAGGCGCAGGGCTTCGAGGCGCTTAAGCTGCTGCGGGAAAAAAGGCCGGACGGCGTACCTGTCATCATAGCCACCAAATCCGACAAGCCGGAGCACAAGGCGGAAGCCCTCAAATATTCGGTAAATGATTATATTATCAAGCCCTATCAGGTAAAAAGGCTCGAAAACTCAATAAGAAGCCTGATCAAATTAAAAAGCCGTTTCACATATGACACCGCCGGTATGAGTGAAATTAAAATGTCCTTTGACTACTATGTCTCGCGTGAAATAAAATACGCCAGGCGGACGCAAAACCCCCTTTCCTTCATACTGATAACCGTGCTGAAGCTCGACGGGAACACCCCGGACAGCCTTCAGCCGGGTTCCTCCGTCAAGGAGGCTGTCTTTGCCACCATTGCCGATACGGCGAGGCAATCGCTTCGTGAGACCGACACCATCGTCATGAGCAGGGACGGGGATATTATAATTGTCCTGCCCGGCACCAGCAGGGAGGGCGCCGAACTGGTGTGCGACAAAATCAAAAACGGCATAGCCCAGGATCTGGCAAAAATCAATACCGACAGGCTGAACTGCATCTATTCCGTGCACATAACCTTTCCTGAGGACGGAGAGGATTTTCAGGACTTGATGGAAGCCGCCTTTAAAAAGGTATCCGACAAGGAAATGCTGGAAAAAATAGTTTCCATACCTGCAGAGACCAGAAAATACGCGGATAAGACCTACAACAAGTATAACAGGTGGTTTTAATCGCGCAGCGTTCTTGAATAAGTTTGAGCTGAATTACGGAAAATAGACAGGGAAAAGAAATAACTCCTAGAAAGGTGTTTCCCTGTTATGGAATACCGGCGTAAGCTTCTCCGCACAAAACCGCTTGAACAGGCCCTGAAGCAGGCTTCCGGAGAGGAAGGCGGAAAAAGGCTCAACAGAAGTATGGGCTCCCTTGATCTGACGGCTCTTGGCGTCGGAGCCATCATAGGAACGGGCATTTTCGTACTCACCGGCGTTGCCGCCGCAAAATACGCAGGCCCTGCAGTCATTATATCCTTCGTTATTTCGGGCATCGTCTCCGGTCTTGCGGCGCTCGCCTACGCAGAGCTGGCATCCATGGTCCCGGTGGCGGGAAGCGCATATGCGTATGCATATTCCTCAATGGGCGAAATAATCGCCTGGCTGATCGGCTGGAACCTGGTGCTGGAATACCTTGTGGCCGCAGGCGCGGTCGCAGTCGGCTGGAGCTCGTATTTCAAGGACCTCATGAAGTCCGTAGATATATCCATCCCGCAGGCAATCTCCTCATCGCCTTTCGAGGGCGGATACCTGAATCTTCCCGCTGTCCTGATCACGCTTGTCATCACCTGGATAGCCATCAGGGGGACAAAGGGAAGCGCCAAGGCTACAAAAATAATCGTGGCCGTCAAGCTTGCCGTTGTCCTGCTTTTTATAGTCGTCGGAGCCTTCCAGGTCAAACGGAGCAACTGGGAGCCCTTCGCCCCCTTCGGCTTCTCCGGCATCATGCAGGGAGCAGCCATCGTGTTTTTTGCCTATATCGGCTTCGACGCCGTCTCGACTGCCGCCGAGGAGGTCCGCAACCCCGACCGCGACCTGCCAAGGGGGATCATAAGCTCGCTTGTGATATCGACGGTTTTGTACATACTCGTGGCCGGAATCCTGACCGGAATGATGAAATATTCCGCCCTGGACACGCCTTCCCCCATAGCCGGGGCCCTGCTCTACTCAGGTATAAGGTGGGCGTCGGCATTCATATCGGTAGGAGCGCTGGCAGGGCTGACAAGCGTGCTTTTGGCGGTCATCTTCGCACAAAGCAGGGTCTTTTTCGCCATGTCGAGAGACGGCTTGCTGCCGCCGGTTTTTTCGATTATCCACAGCAAATACAGCACACCCTGGCTGGATACGCTTCTGATAGGAATCGCCGTCAGTCTTGTCGGCGCCTTTTTCCCGGTGGACCTGATCGCACAGATGGCAAATATCGGGACGCTTTCGGCGCTCGCCGTTGTTTCGGGCGGCGTGATAATACTGAGAAGGAAAAAGCCCGAAATGAAAAGACCCTTCAGGATGCCGTGGGTCCCCGTCCTTCCGGGTCTTTCCGTTCTTTTCTGTATTTATCTCATGTTCAATCTCCCGATGCTTACCTGGATTCGCTTTGTGATCTGGATCGCCCTTGGCCTGTATTTATATTTCGGCTACAGCTTCAGCCACAGCAAGCTGTCAGACAAATAAACCCGGCCGGATTCTGCCGTTTCTGAAAAGAGAAACACGGCTTATCCGGGGGACGACCGTGCAGGTAAATAATAACCCGGCCGATGAATTTACATCAGTCGGGTTGTTTTTGAGCGGTTTGGCCGTTTGCTAAACATACAAAAACCCTGGGAACTCGTCGTCCCCGGGGTTTTCTATTTACCGGGCTTTTTGAATTCGCGCATATATTTTGTGCGCCCCTTTTTCTTTTTGACAGTCGCCATTTTCGCATCATGCTTCTTGATTGATCTGCTGAGCCCGAAGCCTAATATAACAAAGGCTGCAAGGACGCCAAGTAGGAAATATATCTGCATTTTTTCACCTATTCTTCTTAAAAGTTGCCTGTACCTTTGCTCCAAGCACAAAAATATTATATATATAAGTATTCGTCAAATCAAGAAATATATTAAATATCCCGGAAAAAAGGTCCCGCGCTTGATAAGCAGCCGTATATCCTGTCCCAAAAGAATAAAGATAATATAATGGCTGGTATAATAATTTATGAGTGTGGTAAATAGAGCTTATAAAAGTTTTAAGACGGGATATCGGCATATGGAAAATTGGAAAAAGAACATAGTACTCTATCTGGCCAGCCAGAGCGTGTCACTCTTCGGGTCCTCCCTGGTCCAGTATGCGATTATGTGGTACATAACCTTGAAAACGCAGTCCGGCATAATGATGACCATATCGATTATATGCGGCTTCCTGCCCACCTTTTTCCTCTCCCCGTTCGCGGGGGTATGGGC
>JAEZJL010000014.1 GCA_023415815.1 Bacillota bacterium
CACGCACATTGTGCGCGATGGCGTCCAGGTCTATTTCCGCCCATGCGCGGTTCAATTTATATTCCATAATAACCTCCGTACTAACCCCTGTCAAAAGTCCCTGCCATAGCAACGGGCAGCTCTTCAACCATATCCCGCGGGAGCATGCCGTACCGCCCCAGCCGCCCTGCGGCCGCGTCCCCGGCCAGTCCGTGCAGGTAAACCCCCGCGACTGCCGCGTCCGCGGGCTTCATTCCCTGCCCCGCAAGGCTTGCGATAACGCCTGTCAGAACGTCGCCCGAGCCGCCCGTAGCCATACCCGGGTTTCCCGTGGGGTTTATGAAGTAGCTGCCGTCCGGCAGCGCGATAACCGTCCTTGAACCCTTCAGCACCGTTATAACACCCCATTTTTGAGCGAAGCCTGTGGCTGTACCTATCCTGTCCTCCATGATCTCCCGGATAGTCAGGCCCGTGAGCCTCGCCATTTCTCCGGGGTGCGGAGTGATAACCGCCTCGGTTTTAAGGCTTTTCAACACGGCTGTGTTGAGACTGACAGCGTTCAGGGCGTCGGCGTCAAGCACCAGCGGCACTTTGCATTCCCTCAGGAGCAGTCCGATGATCTCCGCGATATCCCCACCCGCCGAAAGCCCCGGTCCCGCAGCTACGGCATCCATATTTTTCAGCACCTCCAGTATCCTTGAGGCGCTCTGCAGCGACAGCCTTCCGCCTCCGTCGTCGGCAAGCGGCACGGTTATGGGCTCCGAAATCGCCGAGGCGTATATATGTGCCAGAGTTGAAGGCACCCCGAGATAGACAAGGCCCGCCCCCGTCCTCAGCGCGGCATCGGCGCACAGGCAGCCCGAGCCCGTCATTCCCGAGGAGCCGGTCAGCAGGAGAAGCCTGCCGAAGTCGCCCTTGTTGCATTCGGGAGGCCTTGGAGACAGCATGACTGAGACAAGCTCCCGGTCCGTTATGCGTGCTTTTATCCCGGACTGCTCGATCGATTGCCCGGGTATGCCTATATCGGCCACCTCCAGCTTTCCCGTGTGGTCGCAGCCGGGATGTACGGCCAGCCCAACCTTTGGGAGACAGAAGGTGACGGTCCTGCTTGCGTTTATGCAGCAGCCGAGAACCCTGCCGGTTTCGCCGCAAACGCCTGAGGGTATATCTATGGAAAGCACGGGCTTGCCCGAGCGGTTGACCGTATCAATAGCGTCGGCCGCAGTCCCCTTCACCGCGCCTTTCAGGCCTGTGCCGAAGATGCCGTCGACGACCAGATCGGCATTCCTGACGCTGTCACGGAGCATGGGCAGTTGATCCTGCCCGGCAAGCTCAACTGTCTGCAGCCCCAGCTTTTCGACAATTTCCAGGTTTACCGCCGCATCGCCCCGGATGTCGGATTTCAGGCACAGCAGATAAACGGCGCAAAGCGCGCCTTTAATATGGAGGTGCCTGGCCGCCGCAAGAGCGTCGCCCCCGTTGTTGCCCTTGCCCGCCAAAAGGACGACGGCCCTTCCCGCAAGCCCGCCGAGCATATCCGCCGCCGCCTCAACCACCTTGAGAGCGGCGTTCTCCATCAGCACGACGCCGGGAATCCCGATGCTGTTTATGGCATGGGAATCTATACCGTTCATTTGTCCTGGAGTCGCAAGTCTCATTTTCTTCTCACCTTGCCGAAAAATTCGTTATCAAGTCTTTCGAGCTCTTCGCCGCCCAGCAGGTCGTGGAAATACGAATAGGTGTCCGTATCGTCCTGCGAAAGCGATTCCTTTTCGTCTATGTACTGCTTCAGCTTTGTCCTTGTCTCATCTATGAGCTTCTCCAGCTCCTCTACCCGTTTGCCGCTGTCCCGTATCTTGAAGTATACTATGTTAACGGTACTCTCCAGAAGCTCGAGGTTGGATGTCTTTATCCTGTCGGGCATTATCTCCAGTTCTTCCTCTATCTTCTTTGTCCTGTCGTTGATGCGCTTTATCTCCTTTTCAGAGAAGAGCATTTCCTTTTTTGCCGTCTCGTCGTTTTGCTCAAAAACCGCAGGAGTGAGCTGCATTATCCTGTCCATGTGCTTTTTCTTTGCGGAGGCGATCTCTTTAGCCTCCGAAGTAAGACGGGACTGCTCCTTGAGAAGTTCCTTCAGCTTTTCCTCACAGGCGGCGATCTGGGGCGTTTTCGGAGTATTGACGAACAGTTTGTTCCACCTCTCGTCGAGAATCAGCAGGGATATATCGTTTTTTCTCAGAGTTTTCTTCTCAAAGCCGAATCTGCTCTTTTTTCTGAAAAAGGAGAACATGAGCTTCACTCCCTTGTAAATTTATCCGGTATTTTTGCTATGATATATTTATCGGATAAACAGCAAAGAATCCTTCAGATATTTATAAGACAATTCGCGCTCTTTCTCCAGAGCTTCATAAACAGGGGCGTAATCTATGGATTCCCCCCCGCCGCGAATCCGGTCCGCAAAATCGTCCGCTCCAGTGCCGGCAGACACCAGCCTGCCCTCGAGGCCGAGCTTTTCCAGTATATTATAAAGCCGCGAGTTGACGGTCTTTTCCGGGTCAAGCGCCGAGGCGAAGCTGTAAAAATCCTTTTTGCAGGTAATGGAAAAAACCGTACCGTGGAAGGAATTTGTGCAGACCGCGGAGGCGTTCTCAAAAAGACCCAGGAATTCCTTCGGTCCGGCGTCTAGCACCGTATGGGCCGTCTGCGGTACAACCCTTCTCGCTCCGCACAGCGATACGACGGGAAGCCCGTGCTTTTCGGCCAGGGCCTTTACATATCCGGAATATTTGCGCGGGTCGGAGATAAAGTAGCAGAGCAGGTACGGCTCTTTAAAAACCGGCTTTGCCGAATATCCGCTCCATTCATCGCCCGTCAGCAGCAGCGTCGGATCGAGCACGGTCACGGACTCCCTTCCCGCGATATCGCGGATTATCTTCTCACCCTGCTTCTCCCTGACGGACAGGGCGTCGAAGCGCTCAAGGTAATTTTTAAGATCCTCTCTTTTGCCTTCGGGAATCTCCGTAATGCCGAAGCTTGGAGCATATGCGACCCGCCTCCCGCTTTTCGCAAAGGCGGCGAAGAAAGCGGGGTCATAGGTGTTTTCTTTGAATATAAGGGGGTTCCACACCTGATCGCTGCCGCAGACATAAACGTCATATTCCGGCGCATCCTTCAGAAGCTCACCGTATGAGCCGTAAAACTTCTTCGAAAGCCTCATGTCCTCGTTTACGAAGCTTTCGAACCTTCCGTACCTTTTTTTTAGCCGCCTGTAGTTAACGACCGTATTGGCATTGGAAAGAAGCGCTCTCGGCGACAAGCCCTTTTTAAAAAGCCTTTTGCCTTCGATCGTGTCCGGTCTGACGTAGTTTATTATTTCACAGTCGGCCCCGGTCCCGGCGATCGCCTTCATGAGGGCGAACGCCTGAAGCTGCGCGCCGTAATGATGAGCGTGGTGGAATGTCAGCAGTCCGGTTCTCATAATATGCACCTACCTTGTATACAAGCCTTTGAGCCTCGAGTAAATACCCGCGGCGGTTTTCCTTTCAATGATAATATTGCCGCCTGCAATAATTATAAACGCCCATATTGCTGTCGGAATCGCGTAAAGGATCCATTTGAAGAGGTTTTCCGGCCGGATGTCCACCAGGAATATCACCGGGAATACCGCTGCGGAAAAGAGGACGACAAGCCTGAGTACGCGCCTTATGGTTATGGAAGGCCTCAGCTTGGTCACAGTTTTCGGAATGAAGAATATGAGGTCTATATCCCTGTACAGGTTTGAAAGCACCGAACCGGCCAGCACCCCCGCGATACCGAAAAACGGGGCTAGCGCAGCTGAAAACACCACATTGATCAAGGCCTGTATCAGCGACTGCAGCTTCGTTTCCTTATAGAGTCCCGCCGATATCACAAGCATGCCCTGCGGCGTTTTAATATTCGAGAGTATCCCGACGGCGACAAACAGAACCGCTATCCCGGGCCTTATATAATCCACATCCGTGAAGCCCGAGGTGTATACTCTGATAAAAGGCATTATCAATATTGCGGCGCAGGCGTATCCCCATGTCAGCAGACCGTAATACATATATTCATACTGTAGGTAGGCCTTCTGCAGGATGCCGGTCTCCCGCTTCGCCAACATATCCCCGAATACTGCGCTCAAGCCGCCGCTGAAGGTCGTCAGCAGCGCCAGAACGCCTGCAAATACCATATTGTACACCACAAAAACGCTTGCCTCCTTAAAGCCCAGCGCAAGCGAGGTCACGACTACGGGCGTGGCGGTCGAGGCAACGCCCAGTATCTGCAGCACCAGCGAGTCCCAGCGCTTGTCCAGCGCTTCGTTTTTCGGCGGCGCCTTGAAGTTGATACCGGAATATTTCAGCCTGCCGTAAAGCGCGTAGAGCGCGGAACGCGCAAAAAAGCTCGTCAGGGCGAAAAGCTGGACGATGACGATGTCATAGCGCAGGCTCGCAAGTACAAGTATTATTACGGCGTTCACCGCCACAGCGGCGGCGTTTATAAGCGAAATCACGTAGCTTTTCTGGTCGGCGGTGTAAAGTACCTTGTACTTGCCTACGGCAAAGAATTCTAGCGCTCCCGAAGCTCCTATGATAAGCACCAGCGCCGCAATCGTGTATGCGCTTATGCCCTGGCCGGAGGTAAACATGGGATAGATAAACGTAGTAACGAGCACAAGGGCGGAAAAAATATAGCCGGAAATATTGTAGAACCTGTTCGACGCGGACAGTATCCCGTTGATATCGTCCTTTTTCTTCTCCGCAAGGGGCTTGTACAGGGCGTATACGGCAGCTCCGGTGAGCCCTGCCTCCACAAGGTTGAAATAGGATATCGTCTGCCTTACGGATGTGACAAGCCCGTTTATGGACGAGCCGTATATCCTGATCATCACCTGCGGCAGGATCAGGTTTACGACCAGGTTCACAAGCTGAAGCACGATAGCGCTGATAGTATTGTATATGGAAAGCTTTGTCCTCAAAGCGACCTCTCCCTGTCCTTCAATAAAGGCTTTTACCTGAGTATGCGTTTTATAAGGCCTTTAATCCTGTATTTGATGCTGAAATTGTCCATATATTTTCTTCTGAGCCTGTCAAAGGTATGGCCCGCCCTCATGTCGTCAAAAAAGCTCTTTCTCCCGGCCGGCTCGCCTACAGACGACACCAGTCTCGGATTATACCTCACGGCCTCGTCGAGCGGGCGCTGCTTCATGCAAATTCCGTCCTTAATCTGAGACAGGGCGTTTTCTCCCGCATCGGTGTGCGTAATTACGAGCGACACGCCCTTATCGTCCGTGAAGTCGCCGTCGCCCTGCCTGTCAATGCCCCAGAAGTCCGCAAGCGTAATGTCCGCTTTCGAGCTGTTTATGCGGAATTTGCAGCCGTAGCACGAGCTCCGGTTGAATATGCTCTTGCCAAAGCCTATAAAGAATATTTCCCTTTGCACCCTGTCCGTATATTGCCCGCCGTCCTCAAAGCCTATTTTCATGCTGCTGCCGCGCCAGCCGGTCGATTTGTCGCGGAATGAAACAGCGGCTATACGGCTATTATACCTCTCCCTCATGAAGTCGAGGTACATTTCCCAGACCTTCGGCGAGGGTACGCCATGGCAGGCCAGATCGCAGGTCAGCAGGCCGCCGTATTCCTTACCCAGAAAGGCTTTAAGTCCCGCAGCCTGGCAGGGCGTCCCGCAGAACAGCACCGGCCTTCCGGCCTCCAAAAATTCCTGTGCCTTAATAAAGGTGTCGCCGATGTCGCTCTGAACATATTTTGAACGTCTCAGGGCGTCAAGCCCTTCAGCATTTTCCGTGCAGCCGTGCACGACCTTGAAGGCCCCGTCGAATGTGGCTCCGAATACGACGCCGCCCCTTGAAATGACGCTGTGCGCGAGCTGTGTGAAAATACCGCCCGATGAGCTTTTGCTTCTGACCTGTTCGTCGTTTGAAAAGCAGGCGTACGCCTTATGGCTTATGACAGGCGCTCCTGCATCTTTATTCTCCGCAGCGGACTTATTGACAGGGCATGTCCTACGGCAAAGGTTGCAGCCGCTGCATAGTTCATCGTCTATCTCAGGGTACGAAAAGCCTTCGCCGTCGGCCTTCATCCCAATTGCACGCTGAGGGCATACCTGAGCGCATGCCGCGCAGCCCGTGCAAAGCTTCCTGTCCTCAAGCACCCCGGTCATTCCGCCACTTCCTGTTCTTCCTGCCGCCTTGCGTTGATGCTCAGCGCAGCCAGCATTAACCCTATGACCACCCAGAAGATAAGCATCACTCGCTGGTAGAACCAAACGTATTCGACAATGCCTATCACCAGTATCCCGGACAGGGAAGCCACTCCCGCAATTAATATATTTACGACAAATGCGTCCTTTGCTCCGCATATGGTCCTTATGCTCTTTTTTACCGTTGCGGCGATAAAGGCCAGGAAGGAAAGGATTCCGGCGATGCCCGTCTCCAGCCAGATCTGGAGATACAGGTCGTGGCTGTGCGCAAGCATCGCGCCGTTGGGCAGGAAGGAATAGTAATTCCTGGAAACCCTCAGCAGCGTTTCATTTCCCAGTCCGAGGCCGGTAAACCAGTAGTCCTTTACAATTGGCAGCACGGTCTGGTACATCAGCAGCCTGGTCTCGGCTGAAGAATCCTCGGGATTTGTAATAGTCCTGATGCGCATGATTATCGACTGCGGCAGAAACGGCGCGGCAAGGAGGCCCAGCAGTATAAACACCGGTATCAGCCGCTTCTCCTTGAAGAATACGTAGACAAGCCCGGCTACCGCAAAGGCTATCCACGCCGCACGCGTCTGCGTCAGGATGAGCGCTGCAAACGGAGGGACCGCGAGCGCCAGGTAAATCAGCTTCTTTAAAAGATTTTTGGTATTAAAAAACGCAGCCATATAGAATGGCATAAGCATTACGATGATCTCCGCGAAATTGTTGGGATTGAGAAAGAAGGAAAAGACCCTGCTCATATCGCCCTGATTTACCTTGGTATCAACCCAGGAAGCGTTTACGGCCACGCCTGTGAATTTCTGATAAACGCCGTACAGGCCTCCTATGGTCAGGGCGACGAGAATTACGGCCAGAACCTCGCCCATATCCTCTCTGGTCCTTATGGAGGTCATGAAGATGATCACCAGAAGGAAGCAGGTCAGATAAAACGCGAGAAACCTGAGGCTGTTGCCCGGCATTATCGAGAAAATCTCCGCCAGCACGACGCAGAGCGCAAAAAGCAGAAGGAATACGTTTAAGACGCTTAAATGGAGCTCTGTCCGGCCCTCCACCACGGTCCTGGCCAGATAGAGCAGAAACAGCAAGGCCATTGCGATCGCACTGTAGAGGTTGTTCCATGAGGCGTCCTTAACGACCAGCGCGATAAAAAGAAAGCCCGCGGTCAGCAGATGAAGCTTTTTGAGTAAAAACAGCAGCGCTTTGAATAAAAGGCTTTCGGCGAATATGTGCTCGGCTTTTTTATAAAGCGGGTGCAGCAGGCGCTGGGGAAGGTTGAACAGCGCGTCGGCAAGCCTGAAGGCGGCACTGCCGGAAAAGCCCCGGTTTAATATGCCCTCCCTTTTAAAAAAGCCGACGACCGCGCTTCCCGAAAAGACCGCTCCGAAGAACGAGCCGCATTTCTTAAAAAAACGTGCAACGAGGCTCTCGCTCCAGCTTCTGCCGAGGTATGCGCATATCATATAAGCAAATCTGTATATATAGCTCTCCTGAAGCAAAGCGGTTTACTCCTTTACCTTTTTTATATCGGAAACCTTCGGATAAAACAATGTGTTGCCCGCCCTCAATTCGACGGCCCTGCCGATCCAGTATTCGACGCCGTTGTAGGTAGCCCCGTTTGCGCTGTATATACCGTCGCCCTCAACCGTAATCGTTACTGACGAGTAGCCCGGTCTGGAGCTTGCTATTACGGTGCGGCCGGTTTCGGCCAATCCATAGAAAATATCGGCGCCGATATCGACCTTGGTCACCTTGCCGAAAGCCGCGCTCTGAACCCTGTCCTTCACCGCATCCCCTACTTTTATTGAGTTCACAATATAATTGGGCACATCCTCGTGATAAAAGCTTATCTGTATCCTGTCGGTCTTTGTGAAGGGCGTTACCGTACCCGATTTCCCGAATTTATAATAAAGACCTGCTATTGCGGCGACTATGATTACGACTATGATTATATCGACGATGCTTATCTTTCCGAAGAGCTTGCCCTTCTTATCCAGTATCATTCCCGTACTCCCCTTTTCAATTTTTTCTTCCTGCGACTTCCTTATATAAATTATAAGTTTCGTCAACCATTTTTACAAGATTGAATATTTCCTCAACGGTCCTGACGGCGTTTGCCTTTATGGCTCCGTAAAGCTCCCTGTCGCTCATCAGCTTAAGCAGTGCCTCCGCCATTCTCTTTTCATCCCCATAGCCGACGAGCAGGCCGCAGTTCGTCCCGCTGTTTATAATATCCCCATTGCCTCCCACATCCGATGCAACGACGGGAAGTCCGGCTGCGAGAGCCTCGATGATGGCATAGCTGAGCGCTTCGTTTTCCGAAGGATTTACGAAAAGATCGCTTCCGTGCAAAAGATTCGGGACGTCCTTTCTGAAGCCCGCAAAAATCACCTCTTCAGACAATCCCAGTCCTCCGGCCAGCTCCTTTATTTCTCCCATCAAGGGGCCGTCGCCCACAAGGACACACTTGAAAGCCCTGCCGCAGGTCCGCTTCAGTCCGGCAAGCGACCTTAGCAGGAAAGCGTGCCCCTTTTCCGCAGAAAGCCTGGAAACGCATATGAATACAAAAGCGTCCGCTGCGATGCCGAATTCGTCACGGAGGGAGGAGCCCCCGTTATTCCTCCAGTAAGCAGGATCCACGGCGTTGAAAACCACCCGTATTTTTCCCCGCGCAATCCCGTTATTTATCATGGCTTCCCGGCCTTTTCCGCACACGGCTATGAAGCGCGCCTCAAGCGGGGTCAGAAGCCGGTTGGTAATGCGGGTGAAGAGGTCGTTTTCCATGATGATGTGGTTTGTATGGACCACCTTGACCCTTGGATTGAACAGGCGTGACAGAAGGGCGATATAATTCTCCCTGAGGAACTGGGTATGTATAAGGTCTATATCCAGCCTTTTGCAGAGCCCGGCAAGCCTTACCGCGGCGCGTACGTCAAACCGGCTCTTCATGCCGAGCCTGAAGACGTCGGTCCCAAGGGCCTTTAACTCGTCCGTTAGCAGGCCCTCTTCGTTAAATGCAAAATAAGCCTTTATTTTTTTATCACCCAGCTGCTCCACGAGGGTCCTGACGTATCTTTCCGTGCCGCCCCTGCCCGCGTGGTTCAAAAGGTATAGGACCTTGATCAAAGCATCCAGCCTCCAGTTATTTATACCCTTCGGGATTGTTCACCTGCCAGCGCCAGGAATCCGCACACATCTCTTCCAGGCCTCTTGCCGCGGCCCATCCGAGCTCTCTGTTCGCCTTTGACGGGTCCGCGCAGCAGGCGGGTATATCGCCCGGCCTTCTGCCGACCACCGTAAAAGGTATTTTTATTCCAGAGATCGCGCTGAAGGTATTGATCATTTCCATTACGCTGTATCCGCGCCCCGTCCCGAGATTGTACACCGCCAGCCCGGGATTTTCGGCAAGCTTTTCAAGCGCTTTCAGGTGCCCGTCCGCAAGGTCCACGACATGGATGTAATCTCTGATGCCCGTCCCGTCATGCGTGGGATAATCATTGCCGAAAACCCTGACCTCTTTCAGCTTGCCCACGGCTACCTGAGCTATGTATGGAACAAGGTTATTCGGTATTCCGTTGGGATCCTCGCCTATCAGGCCGCTCGGGTGTGCGCCTATCGGATTGAAATAGCGGAGCGATATGACGTTCCAGCCCTTCCCCGAGGCCTGGAGATCGGAAAGTATCTGCTCGATCATCAGCTTTGTCCAGCCGTAGGGATTGGTTGCACTTAGCGGCGCATCCTCGCTTATCGGCACCTTTTCGGGATTCCCGTAAACCGTGGCGGAGGAGCTGAATATGATGTTCCTTGCGTTGTATTTGTCCATTACCTCGCACAATACCAGCGTCCCCGTGATATTGTTGTGATAGTAGCGCAGCGGGATCGCCACCGACTCTCCCACCGCCTTCAGCCCGGCAAAGTGTATGACCGTTTCTATCTTATTAGTTTTAAAGACTTCCTCAAGCTTCTCTTTATCCAACAAATCGGCTTTGTAAAATTTAAAGTCCCTGCCGGTGATCCTCTTCACCCTGTCCAGCGCTTCTTCCTTGCTGTTTGAAAGATTGTCGACTACGACTATATCATAACCCGATTCCAGGAGACGGATGCAGGTGTGGCTTCCCACATACCCGGCTCCGCCCGTGACCAGTACCGCCATAGCTAATTCTCCTTTACCGCGAATAATTGTATATGGATATTATGATATAATAATCGGCCGACAATGTCTACAAATTATGCAAAATCCTATATTGCCGGGCAGCGCCGGCTGTTTACTTACCGTGCTCCTTTTGATAAAATCATATCGATACGGTTGGTTCAAGGAGGTATGCAGGATGGAAATAAATATCGATAAATCCTCGTCTGCCCCGCTGTATATGCAGCTTTATGAGAGGCTCAAGGAGATGATCGAAACGGGCGTGCTGCCCCCGGATGTGAGGCTGCCTTCGGTTCGCAGCCTGTCCGAAAAGCTCGGGATAAACCAGATCACCGTGGTGACCGCCTTCAGGAGGCTGGAAAGCGAGGGCCTGATATATACCAGGCCGGGCAGCGGGACATATGCCGCGGATCTGCTGAACAGCGTCGTTTCCAGGGCCGAACATCTTCCTCTGCCGCTGCAGGACGAGGTTTATCAACAGGAGGATCTGACCCTGATAAACGGCGGCGAGGTAAACATAAACGAAAATACCGTTAATTTTGCCAGCGCGACTCCCGCTTCGGAGCTTTTTCCCGTGGATGACTTCAAGACAGCTCTCGACGAAGCGCTTGAGCGTGATAAGGGGAATGCCTTCAGCTACCAGGAAGGCCAGGGCTTTCCGCCCCTGCGGGAAGCCATTTCGGGGATACTGAAAAGTCCGGGCTTTGTGTGCAGCCCGGAGGATATACACGTAATTTCAGGCGCCCAGCAGGGCATCGACATCATTTCAAAAGCCCTCCTCCGTCCGGGGGACCGTATAATAACGGAAAGCCCCACTTACACGGGCGCGGTTGCAGTCTTCAAATCCAGGGACGCGCAGATCGCCGACATACCCATGGAAACAGGCGGGCCGGATATGAACCTGCTCGAATACAACATCAAAAAGCACAGGCCTGCGGTTTTCTATACGATCCCCTCCTTCCAGAACCCTACCGGCTGCTCCTATACGGACGAGAAACGAGCGGAGCTGCTGGGGCTGGCGGACAGATACGGGTTTTATATAATTGAGGACGACTATGTGAGCGACCTGGACTTTGAGGGACGCCGCTATTCGCAGCTGAAAGCCCTTGACAGGTACGACAGAGTTATCCTGGTAAAGAGCTTCTCGAAAATATTCATGCCCGGCCTCAGGCTGGGCTTTATGATGGCGCCGCCCGGCGTTTCGGCAAAGCTCCTCGCCGCGAAGCACACGACCGACATATCCACCTCCGGTCTGATACAGAGGGCCTTTGATCTCTATATCCGAAAAGGCTTCTGGGACAGGCACTTTGACTTCATGTTCCGCACATACGCCGAAAGGTACGGAATAATCACATCCGCTCTTGACAAATACTCCCCGGAGGGCTGCGCCTACACGAAGCCCGGAGGAGGGCTGAACCTGTGGTATTCGCTGCCCTACGGCTTTCCCGTCAACAGCCTGCTGGCCCAGGCAGCCGCATACGACATAACCTTCGCGCCCGGAAGGATATTTTACAGCGGAAATTCGGCCCAGGCCGTAAACTGCATACGCCTCAGCTTTGCGGCAGTGGAGAGCGGAAAAATCGAAGCCGGAGTCGAAAAGCTCTGCTCGCTGATCGACCGCCTTAACAACCGGGAGCATAAACGCACGAACATGCCGATACTGTGAAAATATCGCCATTTATGCTGAGTGCGATTATTTTATTACTTGTGACGATAGATTTATAAAAACAATAAAGGCTAATTTCGTTAACCTGGAAAATATGATTGGGAAGATAAAAATTGTGAATCCGATTGATTTTCTAAGAGAGGAGATGAAAATAGATGTTATCGAATGAAAATTATAAATTAAGTGATAAAGAAATCATAGAGAAGGGTTCCAGAGCTTTAATCAGTGAACTTGGCTATTCCGGCTTTTTAAGGTATATAAAGAATTTTGAAGAGGGACATGGAGAAGACTATTTGAAAGTCCAGACTCAAATCTATAAGGATATGAATCTGGATGAAATATTTGAAAAGGCAAGTTCCAGCTGGCCATATGCCAAATAAAAAAATTTCACATATCTTGATGTCTTTTGATTAATTCTATTTGAACGGGCCGCTTCAACCCGCGCCCTTGCTTATTATTGGCCTGTAACCTTCTATGCGGAAAGAACATATATTAGTGTAGCATTGGAGGGGTGATAAGCATGGCTCTGGTAATAGGTAAGGGCAGTAAGAATTTTATCTGGAATAATCTGCTTGAGGTCGATTCTTCAGGTTCTACCATGGAAGACTGTCAAATAAGGCTGAACAATACGTTTACTAAGCTTTTACCCAAAAGGGAGATCGCCGTATTTGGCGATTATACGGTTTACATATTATGCGGCAGCGCAAAAAGGGAAGGGAAGGCCAAATACTATACAAAGTCCATAAGAACGGCTTTCTATGATATCATTCCATATAGAATTGTACCGCATGGCCATAAGCCTGTTGACAGATCCGATATAAAGATTGATGCGGAATTCCTGTTTCAGCCTTCATGCAAGTATAATTTCGAAACGGCTCTGAGGGGCGGTTTTATATGTTCATACTGGAAGGTACAGCACAACGGAGAGATTAACATAAATCTTTCAATTGACGAAGTTAACGAAAAGCCGGAGGACGCCGGGGATGCGGAGGAAGCAGAAACCTATGACGCCTCCGGTAACGCAGACCGTATTTACTATGATGATGATTCAAAACAAAGCGCCGATACAAAAGTATGGCGGATCAATCAAAGCCTCAATATTCGGGCGGCCGATCTGCTTGAAATGGATATGAATCATTTAGATGGGGTAAGTGAAACCGACCATCCGTTTACCACTATCCATGAGTAAGGCTGTCATATGACAGCCTTATCTCAATGAACCGCGGCTTTTATTCACTAAGACCGTCGCCGGGCTTAATGATTATGCCATATTTGTCTACCATATAATCTTTGATATCTTTGACTTCCGTTTCCTTCTCTTCTTCTTTGGCATCAACTTTTACATGCTGTATCCTTACGACCTTAAACTTCAATTTGACAACCATCTTCTCATGAACCCTTGTAAAAACCGTCACTCCCTTGATGCGTCGTTCACCTTCCCAATGATCCTTTTCACCCTCGACAAATGCTTCCAGAACCTCCGCGATGTCGCCTTCCTTGACTTCTTCGTAGTTTATGGGCTTTATTTCCACAAAGCCCGCTACAGGTATCTTGGTAGTAGCGTGGAATACGGGACCGTTGACTGTTTCGTCATGAACGTCTTCCACCGTCTTATAGTTGATATCCTTCCAGATCCAGGCGTTGAAAATCACCTTGCCCGGTATTACTTTCGTATTGTAAACATCTATCCACTTTTTGATTTCTTTTACCATGAAGACCGGCGGACTGGGAGGCGAAATCTTGATTTCTTTCTCAACGAAGAACTGACCGCTTCCTTCTCCGACAATTACCGGGACCTGAAGCACTTTTTCCTTAACCATATATACTCTCCTTCCTTTATAAGCCAAAAAGCAAATAATGTAAGCTCAGTATATTATATTCAAAGGAAATTAAAATGCAACCAATTATGTAAATATATTATGTTGCCAACAATATGCTAGAAGTAAGGAGTAAAATTTTTAAGGGGAAACCAAGAACCGGTTTCCCCCCTCAAAAGAGCCATTACTGTATCTCTATCCTGTGGTGCTTTTCTTTGGTTTCCTTGGATTTGGGGAGCGTTACGGTAAGAATCCCGTCATTGTATTTTGCGGCAACATCCTCGTTCCTGACGTTTTCAACATAGAAGCTTCTGCTGAAGGAGCCATACCTTCTTTCCTTCCTGATATAGTTCTCCTTTTCCTCATCGGTCTGCTCGCTGCGCTCAATCCCGATCGTAAGGGTGTCGTCCCGCAGCTCCAGCTTGATATCTTCCTTTTTTGCGCCCGGAATCTCGGCTTCGATCACATATTCCTTTTCATTTTCGCGGATATCGGCCTTCATCTGGTTTGTTACGGTAAAAAAGCCAGGAAGGAATGAATCGCTGAAAAAGTCGTCAAAAATATTCCTGAAGTCAAGCATTCCGTTCCTTGTTGTCAATTCATTGTTTCTCCTGTTATAGGGAATAAGTCCGAACATATAAAACACCTCCAAAATTTATTGTTTTCATTGTCTTTGACTTTCTTTGACCTTCTATATATTTATATCACATTCTGCATTTTGCAGGCAATTTTTGATTTTGACTTTCTTTGACCTACTGGAGCTGTTTGATTTGATTAATAGGGAATCTTTCATGAAATCTTATTTTTTCTTCCATTATCTATGTTTTTTCAAACCCGCGAGCTTTATGACCTCGTCCCTGTCCAGGAC
>JAEZJL010000039.1 GCA_023415815.1 Bacillota bacterium
CTGACCGATTGTGTCTTCTTATCCACGTTGACGTTTTCGATGCCGCTCATGCCCTTGAGCTCTCCCTGTATCCTCCCGGAACAGACGCTGCAGCTCAGGGACGGGATGTTGAATGATGTTTCCTCCATAAATGCCTCCTGATGTTTTGTATTTGGACATTACTATTATTTACAAGCATGAGGGGAAAAATTTATTGATATGCAATAAAACATTTAAATAAAAAAGGCGTATAATTGAGAGGGGACACTCCTCTCCCGCCGACGGACTGAGCGTCGAGGAATGTCTCCTTTTGACGCTGAAGCGGATTCGGACACACCCCACCCGCTGACGGACTGGGAGTCGGGAAATGGCTTTTTTAGGCGCTAAGGCGGACTCGGGACACATCCCTTACGCCGATCGACTGGGGTACCGGGAAGCGGCTCCTTTGACCTAAAGGGTGGATGGTAAAAGAGCCATTAAAGATGAATCGGATTGTAACTTACATGAGGGCAGGCTGAAAGACGAAACGGAGGATAAGCCGGGATTCCGGCGGATATTATGTGGTATAATGAGTTTTTGCACAAGTACAAGTCGGGGATATCCCATGAGTTCCTTTTTTATTTCAATGTCCGTGACCTTGTAGATAACTACAGGTACATCGACAAATACATCTATGACGAATTCATCAAGCAGAGGGGCTTCGGGATAGTGGCCTTCTATGATATTTCGAGGGGGCTCACGTTTTTCGACGCGGGGATGGAAAAGGAGTTCAATATAATTACCTCCAACGAAGCTGTCAATTTTATGAATTCCATGCCCTCAAAAATATTCCCGTATATCGACAAGGCTCTGAAGTCTACCAAAATGGTGCTTTTTATAGATCATACGGAAAAGATCATACCGTCGGGCGACATCGCAAGCATGTCCATGGAGGAGAGAATAGCCCTTATCTGGACCTGCGAGTGGTCGGTGAACGCAAAGATATCCACCGTGGGAAGCGCGGTCCTCATGATCGCGGACAACCTTGCGGACGTAAGCAGGGAGATACTGAAATCCTCCTTCAGGATAGAGCCGGTGCTTGTGGAGCTGCCCGGAGAGCAGGAGCGCAGGGAATACATCGAATTCCTGCTGAAGGACAAAAACGTTAAGACCGATATAAGCGCAGACGACTTCGCCAAGCTTTCCTCAGGCCTCAGCAAGAAATCAATCAAGGATATCAAGCTGAAGGCCGAAGCGGAGGAGGTCCCCATAAGCTTTGATTTCATCAAGGACAAGAAGCATTCGGTGCTGCAGAAGGAATACGGCGACGTACTGGAATTCATCTATCCGGAGATCGGTTTCGAGGACATCGGCGGTATGGACAAGGCAAAGAGCTATCTTCTGAAAAACATTGTCCAGCCCATAAGGAAGGGAGACCTGAGAAGGGTCCCGATGGGCATCCTGCTCTGCGGGCCGTCCGGTACCGGAAAGACACTGCTCGTGAGCGCGCTGGCAAAATCCAGCGGCTTCAACTGCGTGAAGATTGATATGTCCAGGATACTCGGGCAATACGTGGGCGAAAGCGAAAAGAACTTTAAAAAATGCCTGCTGGGAGCCCAGTCGCAGCAGCCGGTCATCGTCTTCGTGGACGAGATCGACACGGCCTTCAGAAGAGGGGAAAGCGGCGACAGCGGCGTCAGCCGGAATATATTCAGTGAATTTTTGCAGTTCACCGGTAATACAAATAATAGGGGAAAGGTTATCTTTATTGCGGCCACAAACAGACCCGACCTCATAGACGCAGCCCTGAAAAGAGCCGGAAGGTTTGATAAAAAAATACCCATACTGCTGCCCGAGGCCGGCGAGAGGGCGGAAATATTCAAGCTCATAATCAGGAAATACGGCTTTGAGACAGACATCACCGATTTTATGCCCTTTGCCCTTCAGGCCGAGAATTATACCGGGGCTGAAATCGAAACAGTGGTCAGAAAGGCGTACGAGCTGGCAAACGAGGACGGCATGGAGGGTGACGTGCTCACGGCGGACGTACTCGGCGAGGCAATACAAAAGTGCAGGCCGAGCACGCAGCAGGTTCAGTTCATGACCATGCTGGCCATAGAGGAATGCGACGATAAAGACCTTCTGCCGGACAAATACAAGGGACTTCTGGACAACAACGGCCTGTCCGCCGAAAGACAGTAATCTTTAGCTTTACATTAGTATGTATTTATTATAAATTATTCTTATAAAATACAGGAGAAATGTATCGTAATATTAAACAGGGAGGCTACGAATATGGGATTGTTCAGTAGGATGGGGGCCTTGATCAGGGGCTTTTTCGGATTGTTTGTAGGCGGAATCGAGGAAAGGAATCCGGATCTGCTGTTTGAGGACATCAAGCTTCAGATCGATAAGGCCAGGAAGGAAGCGGAGCAGCAAATACTGGAAATACAGACCAACGCCGAGCTTATAAAGATTGAGATGCGCAATGCAGAGAAAAATCTCAACGCGGTCAAATCAAGGGTTGAAGCTGCCCAGAAGCAGGGAGACAAGGATGTGCTCGTTGAGCTTCTCATGCAGGAGGAGGAGCTGCAGGCAACCTATGAAACGCATAAGGCGACCTATGATACCGCGATGGCTGAAGTCGGGAGGATCAGGGAAGACTACAAGATATTCGAGTCTGAAATGAACGGCAAGCTCAATGAGCTCAAGACTTTGAAATCACAGGCAAAGATGGCCCAGCTGAGGGAAAACATCAACTCGGTAAACGCAAGATACACCTCGAAGAACAATACCGTAGGAAACGTAAACGAGAGCATGGACAGGGCCAGGGACCTCGTAAACAAGAAAACGGCCAGGGCGAATGCCGTGGAATCTCTGGGAGACACCAACATGGAATTGAAGCTCAAGAGGCTTGACATGAACTCGGCAAGAGACAGGGCCCGTGCGAGGGCTGAGGCGATGCTCAGCGGCGAACAGGGCTTTGAGGTTAAGGAAAAGATTGAAAACAAGGCGTCGAATTAGTTTATTTATGGAATAGGTGGAATTATAGTATGAAATCAAGAATGGTCCTGAGTGCGCTTTTCAAATTCAGGAATATCGGCATATTGCTTTTATTGCTGGCTGCGTCGGTATTTCTCACGGACAATTCCGCGCTGACGGCTGTGGGCAATCCCATGCCGGCCCTGCCCGATATTGTCGCATTCCCGGCAAGCCTGGGAGCCTACGTCATATTGGTGATGCAGACGCTGCTCAGCAAGCAGTTCCATGACGATTTCAGCCGCAAGGAAAAGGTAAGGCACATTCAGGACTTGAACTACCAGTGCTCAAAGCTTTCGGGCGAGGCCAGAAGGCATACGAACGCCGCTTACCTGCAGAAGATGAAAAAGGTCATGGAGGATAAAAACGACATCGTCGAATCCTATTTCCGGGGAGAGCGCAGCTATATCAGGGAAAAGGTGGCAGAACAGACGCTGAACCTTGTCGTTTCGTATTTGAAGCTCCTGAACAATTTCTGCATGCGCAGCAGGGAGCTGAGCGGCGTGGACGTCAGCACGGTTGCGGGCAGGATAAACGCCAACAACCGCAAGCTGAGCTTTGCGAAGGATGTCCGGATGGCGGACGATATCAGAAGAATCATTGAAATGGACGAAAAGCTGATAAACCGTCTGAAGGACGAGAAAAAGGAGCTTGAAAGGATCAGCGCCAAGCTTGACTATATGGAGAGCACGGTTAATATGTTCAAGCATCAGATCATGTCAAGCGTAGAATCCGAGGATATGCTGGAGAAGCTGGAGACAGCGGTCAACGAGGCCGAAGCGCTGGACAGCGTGCTTGAGGACAGGCGCAAGCACAAGATAAAAGGCCTTTAAAGGGAAACATTGCAGGTACGATCGCCCGGCTTGGCAGCAAGCCGGGCTTTTATGTTTCCGTCAAATTGCAGAGCTATTGTTTACTGTATTTTCTAAAAAGAAGGATATATGTTATTTTTGTCGAATTAATATTTTTATCCGGAGATCCATTGGATGCAGGATTATTTACCCGGGAGAATACAAATGATGGAAAAAAATATTTTCTCTTCCGAATACATCAGGATTACTAAAAGGCAGGACGGCTTTTACATTGAGTCCTTGCGGAAGGGCATGACGCTTGAGCAGTTGAACAGACTTATGTCCGACCACCCGGAGATAAAGGTAACAAGTGTGATAGCCATACGAAATGCAATTCTGAATGCTCCCAGATCCCCCGAAAAGTTCGGCGAGGCGAGGGACCGTATAATTATCGAGCTTTCGGACGATGAGCTGAAGGCTTTTCTGACGCTGTGCGTGGATGACGATGAAATACACGGCTCCGGCAAGGCCGATCTGTTCAGGGAAATACTGCAGAAGCTGAATGAAAAGGGCGTCACCTTTGGCGTCAAAAATAACGTCTTGCTCAGCAGGCTCGTCAACAACCAGCAAATACTTATTGCCGAGGGTATACCTCCGGTGCACGGCCAGGATTCCGTTACGGCCATGTACGAAATGAAGGAGGTCAAGCCCGAGGTCAAGGAGGACGGAAACGTCGACCACTACGAGCTGAACCTTATAAACAGGGTCAATGCGGGCGACTGGCTCGGAGAGAGGACAGACCCCAAAGAGGGCATCCCCGGCAGGACGGTCAGGGGAGGCGTGCTAATGCCCGCAAAGGGCAAGAGCTTTCCGCTGTTTTATGACAGAAATACGGTCAAAGAGGTGTACGATAACGGCAAAACCACGTTATACGCAACGATAACCGGCGCCGTACATTACGACGGAGACAGGATAAGCGTATCAAACCACCTGGAAATAACCAGCAATGTTGATTTCAAAACGGGAAATATTGATTTCGACGGCTTTCTTACCGTAAAGGGCTCCATTGAGGACAGCTTTTCCGTGGCTGCGAGGAAGGATATAGAGATACTCGGCGACTTCGGCCTGGGAAGCGTAAAGGACATTGTAAGCAACGAGGGCAGCATTTACATAAAGGGCGGCATCGCCGGCAAGAATAAGGCGGTTGTAAGAAGCAAAAAAGACATCTACACCAAGTTTGTTTCGGATACGACCATCATATGCGACGGCAGCGTGCATATAGGCTTTTACTGCCTGAACAGCAGCATTAAGGCAAAAGAGGTCATTCTGGACTCGCCTAAGGGACAGATAATAGGAGGTACAATTCAGGCCGAGATAAGGGTGGTCGCTTCCACCATAGGCTCCTCCGGCGAGAAGAGAACCTACATCTCGGTAGCGGGCTTTGACAGGAGTACTCTGAAAGCGCAGATGGAAAAGCTGATAACCGATATAGAGCTGGCAAAAAGCGAGATGACGCGGGCCAAGCAGGAGGTTTCCGTCTACACGAACGTCTCGGGTCTCACCAGAGAGCAAATGAATGTGTACGAGAGGATCAAGGACAGGTTTTTTGAGATCAAGGACAGGGTCAAGCATCTTGAGGATGAAAGAAAAGCGATAGCCGGCTATCTGAGGACCCGCGGGGAGGGCGAGATATCGGTGCTGAAAAGGATTTATCCGAATTCTGTGCTTGAAATAAAAAGGATAATAAGGGAAATATACAGGCCCGTAATGAGCACCAGCTATTACGTGCAGGACGGCGAGATGAAAGAGCTTTAAATTCAGGGAAAACGGGCAGGTAGGAAATGGCCATCTATTGCGGAGTTGATATTGTAGAGATAGAAAGGATAAGAAAATCCCTGGAGGCTGGTAGGATCGGCTTCCGGGAGAGAGTATTCACCCAGGCTGAAATATGTTATTGCGAAAACAGGAAGGGCGCCAGGTTCGAGAGCTACGCGGCGAGATTTGCCGCCAAGGAGGCTGTTTCCAAAGCCTTCGGCACGGGCATCGGCGAGGTTGGCTGGAGGGATATAGAGGTCCTGAACGACGACAGGGGCAGGCCGTATGTGGTCCTCTCCGATAGGGCCAGGGATGTTTTCGAAAAAATGAAGGGCTTGGGTATTTCACTCAGTCTTTCGCATTGCAAGCATTATGCGGTTGCCTATGCGGTCATAGAAGCATGAGGGGGTGACTGCGCTGACCAGGGTTAAACTGCTCCACTGTGCCGACCTCCATCTTGACGCGCCGTTCACTTCGCTGTCCGGAGAGGCCGCCGATACCAGAAGGCATGAAATCAAGCTCGCATTCCGCAAAATCACGGGACTGGCAAGGGAGGAGGCCGCAGACCTTCTGCTTGTGGCCGGCGACCTGTTTGAGCACGGCTACGTGAGAAAGTCTACCATCCAGCTGCTGGCGGACGAATTTGATAGCATCAAGGCTACCGCGGTGGTTATAGTCCCGGGAAATCACGATCCATATCTTCCCGATTCCTATTACGACAGCTTCAGCTGGCCTTCAAACGTACATATATTGGGACCACTCGCACCCCGTCTGGACCTGGATACGCCCGGAATCAGCATTTACGGGAGCATACCGGAGCAGCGGCCGGACAGGGGCAGGGTGAACATACTTCTGCTGCACGGTACGCTTGACCTGAACCCCGACGGCAGGGCCTACAACCCTTTTACAAGCGCGGAGCTTGATGCGGCGGACATGGATTATACCGCTCTGGGTCATTTTCACAGCCGTATCACAGGAGCGGGCAGCAGGGGAAGGATATTCAACCCCGGCAGTCCCGAGCCCCTGGGCTTCGACGAAGAGGGCAGCCACGGGGTGTTCATGGCGGAAATAGAAAAGTCCGGAGGCATAAGCTCCGTCAATATACGGTTTCTGCCCTTGAACAGGAGATACTTCAGGAACATACAGGTGAGGCTGGAGGAATGCTCTACCGACGAGCAGGCCGCACAGAAGGCGGTTGAGGCTTTTGAGGCAGGCGGCACGGAAGACCTGTACCGCATTTCGTTTATCGGCACCACCGCAGGCGGCTTCAGGCTGAGCAGGGGCAATGTGGCCGGCTACTTGAAGGACAGGGCGTTTTATGTAAAAATAAAGGATGAGACTCACCCGGCCTATGACCTTGCCGGGCTCAGGAGCGAACCCGGGCTGAGGGGGGTTTTTACGGATAAAATGCTTGCCAGAGCGGCGACGGCTGCCGGCGAAGAGGAGCGGGAGCTGATCATGCAGGCGCTTTATTTCGGCCTGGAGGCTATCGACAGGGGCGACATATATCTTTGAGGATGTCCGCATCAATTTCTTTGTTTATATATTTAGGGATCGACGGTATACGCCATGCATATAGAAAGACTTGAAATAAAGGGCTTCGGCAGGCTGCACGGACTGGAGCTGCAGCTTGTGAAGGGCATGAATCTCATTTATGGCCGGAACGAGTCGGGAAAATCAACGCTTCAGGCCTTCATAAAGGCGATGCTCTACGGCCTGAAAAGCGGAAAGCCCGCAAGGGACGGGATTCCTGCGCCGCTGAAGCGGTTCAGGCCCTGGAACGGCTCCGCCTATGGCGGAGTGATGGAATACAGGCTTGAGAACGGCCCGGCCTTCAGGGTGGAACGCGACTTTGAACGTAATACGGCGGAGCTTTATGACGCCCACTTCAACAATATCACCGGTGAATTCCTCTTGGGAAGGGATAAGCTCCTGAGCTTTGCCGAGAGACAAACCGGTATGAATGAAATATGCTTTGAAAAAACCGTTTTTATAAAGCAGCTTGAAACAAGCCTGGATGAGGCCGGCGCAGCCGCGCTTTCAAGCAGGCTTGTCAATGCGGGCGAGACGGGCTATGAGGACGTTTCCCTTAAAAAAGCGGATAAGGCTTTAAAAGAGGCGCTTATAAAACACGTGGGCACCGACAGGTCCAGCGCCAGACCGATCGACAGGCTTAACGCCAGGCTGGCCGAGCTCGAAGCCGCGAAGGCCTCGCTCGGAGAAGCCGTCAACCGCCTTGCGGATGCCCGCAGGGAGCTTTACGCAGTGCGTAAAACCGGAGAAGAGCTTGATAAAAGAAGAGAATACCTGGAGAAGGTAAAAAAGCTGATAGAGCTGAGAAAGAAGCTGGAGGGGCATATGGCGGCGGAGTCGGCAATAAGGGATGCCGCAAAGCGTATCCGGGAGCTTGAGGAAAAGCTTGAAAATGTATTAAAAAGCTCCGGGACTCCCGCCGCTGCGGGGAAGACGCCTTTAAGGCTGCGAATCTCGGATATCCCTGCGCCCGCAGTATTGCTGGCGGTTTCAGTGCTAGCGGCGCTTTTTGGACATGAATTCTATCCTTACGCATATGCAGCCTCGCTGTTCCTTCTGCTCGCAGCAGCCGCGCTCCTGCTCTCAAGCATCATTCGCGGGAGAGGGAGGACGGGTGTGAAGAGCGGAAGTACGGCCGGAGCGGAAGACGAGAGGCTGCAGCTGATTATGGGGTTGAAGGACAGGCAAAAGGAGCTTTACAGCAAGGCGACCCTGACCTGCGGAATGCGGATAGACAGCCAGCCCGAGCTGAAGGCGGCCGCAGCGGAAGCGGCGAAGGCCGTTACGGACTGCGAAACGGCTCTTGCAGATGGCTTGGGCGCGGCAGGCGCCTCCTATGAAAGCAAGCCCGGCGATCCCTTCAATAACGGAAGGCTTGAGGAGGTCATTTACGACTCCGGCATGGAGTGGCTTGAGAGTGCAATATACATTGAGAAGGAGCGTACAGACTCTTCTCTCAGGGAAGCGGCTCTGAAAACCAGGGAGCTTGAAACGCTGCTGCGAAACGACCGGAGCGACGACGCTGCCTTTCAGCGGATCGAAGAGGAGGAGGCAGAGCTTAAGGAAAAGAAGGCGGAGCTGGAAAGGACGGGCGCGGCCCTGAAGCTGGCTCTTGAGGTGCTCAATGACGCGGGCTCCGAGATAAAAAGAAATCTGACGCCGGCGCTTGAAAAGAGGATGAGCGCCATTGCCGCAAGGATGACCGGCGGAAGATACGGCGACGTGAGGGTTGACGACGGGCTTGTGCTTAAAACGGTATCGCCCGAAACGGGAAGCGTAAGCGCGGCAAGGCTGCTGAGCGGAGGCGCCGTAGACCAGCTGTACCTGGCATTGAGGCTGGCAATGGCGGATATACTGGCGCCTTCGGGAGAAAGCCTGCCTCTTTTCATGGATGAAGTATTTTCCCAGTACGACGATATAAGGACCGGACAGACGCTGGAATACCTCTTTAAGGAATATGACGGCAGGCAGGTGCTGCTTTTCACCTGCAAGGAGAGGGAAGCCGCGATTGCGGGTGAGATATACGGCAGCCGGCTTAATTTGCTGAAGCTTTGAAACAAGTCCTGTATATAAGGAGCGGATGGTGGAATGCCCGGAAAAAGAATCGTTTACATTTTAATATTGCTATTATCCGCTTTTTTTACCGGATGCTCGGCAGAGAGCGGAGAGCCCGCCGCGGCTATGGAAGCTACACAACCGGAAGAGCAGGCGCCGCCGGAAATAGACGGAATTCCCATAGATGGAAAAGCTGCGGTGATCGCGGACAGTATCGTCGATATATTTTCCGAACCGGACGTGCAATCAGAGAGGGTAACCCAGGCTTTATACAACCAGCCCGTCAGCATACTCGACGAAAAAGGCGGCTGGGCAAGAGTCGCCGTAGTTGACGGCAGCCGCGGCTGGGTACGGTCGAAATTTCTGGACAGAAACACCGGAAGCATCTACGGAAGGGAAGCCGAGCACAGGATAGTCGTCACGAGCAAGGAGAAGAGCGTTTATTCGGGGCCCTCCGGCGGATATACCGTAAAGGATGTCGTTATGGGAACAGAGTTCCTCACCTTCAACGACTACGGGGACGCCTATGAGGTTTATCTGCCGGGGAACCGCACGGGGTGGCTGAGGGGCAGCGGAATAATACATATCGACTTAAGGGACAAGGTTCCGGTGACTAAAAAGGAGGATTTTGTGGCGACGGCTATGAAATTCAAGGGCGCAAGCTATCTTTTGAACGGTTTGAGCTCAATGGGCATGGATTCGTCCGGGCTTATCTATATAAGCGCCCGGATAAACGGCGTCGACCTCTCAAGAAACATAGGGGGTCAATACCTGGCGGGCACAGCGGTAAGTACAGAGGACGTAAAAGAGGGGGACCTTGTATTCCTCGCACCCGAAGATGACGCCAAGATTCCGTCCTGCGTGGGCATCTGCATCGGAAACGGCAGCTATATCTATGCGGGACGACTTGCGGGCTATGTAACTATAAGCGGTTTAAACGAAGTAAACATAGAAGGGCAGATAATCGGAATCAGACGCATCTTCACAAAATAACATAACGGCACATTGTTTTAAGCCATCAGACGTGTTGCCGCCATTTTAACCGGGAGGCTCTGACTGCTGACCAGACTTTCTACAAGTCCTATTATTTCGTCCCCCGCATTCGGACGCGCCAGCAGACCGGCCATCTCCCTCATATGCCGCACCCTTGCAGGATTGTCCATCAGCGGATAAAGCACCTTCTCCGGACCTTCTTCATGAGACAGCCTGACTGCGGCGCCCTTTTCCACAAGGAATCTCGCATTTCTCTCCTCCTGACCGGGTATCGGAGGCATTATCAGTATCGGGAGCCTTTTTATAAGGGCCTCGGAAATTGTCACTCCGCCGGGCTTTGTTATGATAAAATCGGATATTTCCATAAGGTCGTGAATCCGGTTGGTGTATCCCAGGATGCATACGTCTCTGCCGGAGTCCCGCGCAAGCTCCTCTAGCCGGAGCTTCAGCTTTTCATTCCAGCCTGTCACCGCGATGAGCTGAAAATCCCTGGAGCATTTCAGAAGCGAGACGAAAATGCTTTTTACCTCACCGAAGCCGAGACTTCCTCCCATAATCAGGAGAGTAGGCTTGTCCCTAAGCCCTAGCTCGCCCAGCAGCAGACGCTTCTCCTTCTTTTCATGAAAGGCCGCCGAGACCGGTATACCGCACGTATGCACGGTTGACCCGGGAATGCCGAGCTTTATCATGTCTTCCCGTATATGCCTGTGGGAAACCACCAGCGCGTCAACTCCGTTGAGCTTCCAGAATTGATGGCTCACAAAGTCCGTCACTATTCCGACTACGGGTACGTTTATCCTGTTCATGCACTTCAGGTTTGACAGCATCTGAAGAGGAAAGGTGTGGGTGCATACGATCGCAGAGGGACGGCAGCTTTTGACATAGCTGCACAGCTTATATGAAAGAAGCTTGTTGAAGGCCCTGGAAAGGTCGGTTATGACTCTGTCTTTTTCAGAAAGGTCATACAGTCTGCCGTAAAGGTTCGGCGCATTTCTGACGGTGTTAAGATATGTGCCTACTATAAGCCTGTCCACAATAGGACTGATACATTTCAAAGAATCAGCTGTGACGGTTTCCCACTCCGGATGCTTACCCGCCATGCTCTCGGCCAGCGCTTCCGCTGCTTTTGTGTGTCCGCCTCCGGTTGCGGCCGACAATAATAAAACCTTCATTTGTGTATAAATCCTCCAGATGGATAACTGATTACCATTGTACTTAAAAAGATGTGTATGGTCAATCACAGCTTTTCCCGTACAATAATTATTGGCATTTTCTAAGAAGTCTATGCCTATGAATATTTTTCCGCAAAAGTCTAAAAATAAATTGTATATGCGGGCATTTTGAAGGAGGAGGAAGCGTTGAACAGGACCAAAACCGCAGCTGCCGCGATTGTATCGGCTGTCATCATATGCATAGCCCTGTTGGGGCACGGAGGAGTCCTTGAGGGACTGTTTGTCCCGGGGGACGTATACGGTCAGGGCAACGGGATAGGAGACGAGCAGCTGCTTGCCAGAGCGATAAACGGAGAGGCGAGGGGCGAGCCTTACGAGGGACAGGTGGCGGTCGGAGCGGTAATCCTGAACCGGACCAAGCATCCCGAATTCCCAAAGACCATCGCAGGCGTGATATACCAGCCGGGCGCTTTTACAGCGGTATCGGACGGGCAGATCAATGTTCCGATCGACAGCGGTTCGACCGTTGTAAGGGCTGCGAGGGACGCCTTGAACGGCTGGGATCCGACCAACGGCTGCATTTACTATTATAATCCGGCTACCGCAACCAGCTCATGGATATGGAGCAGGCAGATAGTCTTAAAAATAGGCAAGCACAATTTTGCTAAATAGGAGGCGGAAACTTGAGTATACGAGAAAAATTACTGGATTTCAAGAGAAGGCTGTCCGACAGGAAGATGTACAGCGTCGTCGTTGTGCTGATAGCAGCGGTTGCGATATGGGGCATTTACCAGTACAAGCATGCCGCCGACCTGCGGCAGGAGCTTGACAATCAATACAACAGGGCGTTTTACGATATGGTGGGGTATGTCGACAATGTCCAGACCCTGCTGGCAAAATCGATGATAACATCAACGCCCTCTAAAACCGCAACCACCATGCAGGAGGCGTGGAGGCAGGCAAATCTCGCCCAGACCAATCTCGGGCAGCTGCCCGTATCCCAGCAGGTACTTGCCAGCACCTCCAAATTCCTTACACAGGTGGGAGACCTCAGCTTTGCGCTCGACAATCAGAATATAAGGGGAAAGCAGCTTTCAGACGATCAGTACAAAACCGTTGAAAAGCTGTACGGCTATGCAGTCAATCTCAGTAAAAGCCTCCGTACCCTGCAGAACGACCTGGGAAGCGGAAGGCTCAGGTGGGGAGAGCTGGCGAAAAAAGGGACGCAGCTGTTCAGCAAAACAACCCCGAACGCTCCCATGAAGCAGCTTGAAAGCCTTGACAAGACCTTCCAGGACTACCCCACGCTCATTTACGACGGCCCTTTTTCAGACCACATGACATCAGCGGAAGTAAAAGGTCTTTCGGGCGA
>JAEZJL010000040.1 GCA_023415815.1 Bacillota bacterium
CCTATTGGTCGGTCAGCTCCGTCCAGAGCGGGTAGAGCTCGTTAAGCCTGCTTTTCAGGGCTTCCTCTTCCTCCACGAGTGCAGTCAGAAGTATGTGGTCGCTCTGGACTGATTCTGCCGACATTTCAACTCCTATTTCAGAAAGTCTCAGCTCCAGACTTTCTATTTCTTTTTCCGTTTCTTCAAGCCGCTTTTCAAGCCTCCGCTTTCTTGCCTTTTCCTCCTTGCTTTCAAGCCTTTCCAGCTTGGACGCCGTGAACCCGGAGATATTTTCGCCCGCATTTTCCGTCAGGCTCCTTCTGTGCTCAAGATAGAAGGCATAATCGCCCTTGTAGTCGGTGAGCCTTCCGCCGGACATCTCGATTACCCTCGTCGAAAGCTTTTTTATAAAATAGCGGTCGTGCGAAACCGCCAGGATGGTCCCGTCAAAGCTCAGCAGCGCCTCCTCTAGCGACTCCCTTGAATTTATGTCCAGGTGGTTTGTGGGCTCGTCAAGCAGCAGGAAATTGGCCCCGGACAGCATAAGCTTCACAAGCGCCACCCTGCTTTTTTCCCCGCCGCTCAGTATGCCAATGGACTTGAATACGTCCTCTCCAGTAAAAAGGAACTGTGCAAGCGCGTTGCGTATCTGTGTGTGGGTGAGCCTTTCATTTTCGTCCCACACCTCTTCGAGGACGGTTTTGCCGTCGTCAAGCCCCTCCAGCTCCTGGTCGTAGTAGCCTATGATAATCTTGTGCCCGTATTCGAAGGCGCCGGAGCTCTGCGGAAGCTTACCCGCCAGTATCTTGAGCAGGGTCGATTTGCCGCAGCCGTTGGGGCCGAGAAGGAAGACCTTTTCGTTTCTTTTAAGATTAAAGCTGATGTCCTCGAAAAGCTGCTTACCGGGGAAAGCCTTTGCCAGCGCCTCTATAAAAAGCACGTCGTTCCCGCTGGTGATGCTGCTGCTGAATTTAATCTTTATTTTATCTGGCAGCTTTTTGGGAGCGTCCAGCCTTTCGATCCTGTCGATTGCCTTCTGCCTGCTCTCCGCCGCGACGATGTTCTTTTCCCGGTTCCACCTCTTCTGCTGCTCGATGAAGGCCTCCATGCGGGATATCTCTTTTTGCTGCTGCTCATAGTGCTTTTGCTGTATGATACGGTCAGCAGCCTTCTTTTTCGCATATTCCGAATAACCGCCCTGGAATGAGGCGCACCTGAAGTTTTCCAGCTCTATTGTTCTGTTTGTCACGGAGTCGAGAAAATATCTGTCGTGGGATATGATAAAAATACTTTTCCTGTACCCCTTAAGAAAATCCTCAAGCCACTCCAGCGCGTCTATGTCGAGATGGTTCGTGGGCTCGTCCAGCATGAGTATGTCCGGCTCTTCAAGCAGGAGCCGGGCAAGCGCGAGCCGGGTCTTCTGGCCGCCGCTGAGCGTGCGGATCTTCAGGTCAAACTGGGCGTCGGTGAAGCCCAGGCCCCTCAGTACGCCCCTGACCCTGCTGTTGTATTCGTAACCGCCTTCGCGCCTGAATTTTTCCGAGAGGCCGTCATATTCGCGCATAAGGCTCTCGAGCGCTTCGCCCTTGCTTTCCGAGCTGATCCTTTTTTCAAGCAGCTTCAGGCGCTCCTCCATTTTTATCAGCCCCGAATACGTTGACAGGAGCTCATCCCATATGGTATTATCCGAATCAAGCCCGGAATTCTGATCCAGATATCCTATCTGCAGGCCTCTGGACATGAAGATGTCTCCTGAATCGGGCTGCAGGCGGCCTGTTATTATCTTGAAAAGCGTCGACTTGCCGGCTCCGTTGACGCCTACAAGGGCGACCTTTTCACCCTGCTGTATATTGAAGCTGATATTATCCAGCAGCAGATCCGTCCCAAAGGATAAGGATATGCCGTTTAAAGCCATTATAATCATTGCGCCGAATTCCCCGTTCACCCTGAAGCTTCAGGCTTATATGTCCCGCCGATCCCCACGGCGTAAAAATCTTTTTTGTTCACGGCATTTATTCTAGCAGAAAAGCCGGCACGGGGCAATATTGACAAAAAAATATCAAAGATGATATAATTAATACCTGATGGAAATTTCTGTTGGAAATATGATGCCGAAGGAGGCAGTTCATGGCAACAAGAAAAAAGGTCTCGATGGCTGTTATCAAGCGTCTTCCCAGATATTACAGATATCTGTCCGACCTGCTTTCAATGGAGATTACCAGAATCTCATCCAAGGAATTAAGCGTGCGAATGGGGATCACCGCATCCCAGATAAGACAGGATCTGAATTGTTTCGGGGGCTTCGGGCAGCAGGGCTACGGCTATAATGTCGAATCCCTGTACAACGAAATAGGAAACATACTTGGAGTCAATAAAAATTTCAATACCGTTATCGTGGGAGCTGGAAATATGGGCCAGGCCCTTGCGAATTACGAAAATTTTGAAAAAAGAGGCTTCAGTATCATAGGGATTTTTGATATAAATCCAAAGCTTATGGGCAGAAAGATAAAATCCATAGAAATAATGCATCTCGACTTGCTTGAGGATTTTTCAAAAAAGCAAAGGGTCGATATCGCGATGCTCACCGTACCGTACGAGCATACGCCGGAGGTTGCCGACAGGATTGCGAGGCTTGGCATCAAGGGGCTGTGGAACTTTTCACCCATGGATCTCAAGCTGCCCTACGATATCGTCATAGAGAACGTGCACCTGAGCGACAGCCTTATGGTACTGGGCTACAGGATGAGCGAGAAATTCGACAGGGAAAACGACTGAAACAGGAGGAAATTTAAGGCATAAAAACAAATATGCTCCCTTTGTGTATGCAGTTGAATCAATAACTGCAGCCATAAAGGGAGCATATTTTAGTCGGCCGGATAAAAAGCTCCGGCTTAAAAGGAGAAAGGGGCCCCCAGGGCCGGATTCCCCGTCAGAGCTTGTTGAATATCTGGAAATAGCCCGGGAAGGCTATATCCACTACCTGGGTCTTTCGGATCATGGTTTCGCCCTCCGCCGCAAGTCCGGCCACCGCCAGCGACATTGCAAGCGAGGGATTCCCGTAGCTTTCAACCACAGTGCCCTTCAGCTGTCTTCCGCCTTCTATCTGAAGGCCGTCCTCGGTCTCGCGGATATGCGCCCCCATTTTTGTGAGCTCCAGGACCAGGGATTTCAGCTTGCCGGATTCCTTTATTTTAAATCCCGACAGGCCGGTTATCTCGGTACTGCCTGCCGCAAACGCAGCTGCAACGGCGATTACAGGAAGCTCGTCTATCAATCTTGGAACCATGCCGCCGTCGATTTTTGCAGCCGAAAGCTTTGAGGCTTGGACATGGATATCGGCTATTTTTTCGTTGTTTGCGGTTCTTTCATTGGAAATCCCGATTCTGGCGCCCATACTCCTGTATACGTCAAGAATGCCTGTTCTTGTAGGATTGACGCCTACGCTTTTTATAGTTATGTCCGAATTGGGGACAAGCAGTCCCGCCGTAATGAAATAAGAGGCAATGGAAATATCGCCCGGGATTTCGACATGCTGCGCATACAGGTTTTCAACCATGCGGCTCGTGACCTTGAGGCCGTCCACTGTTATGTCCGCGCCGAAATAATTGAGCATGAGCTCGGAATGATCCCTTGATTTTACCGCTTCCTTTATGGTGGTTTCGCCCCTGGCATAGAGACCGGCGATCAGAAGAGGGGATTTTATCTGGCTGTCCGGCTGTGAAAGCTCACAGGAGATGCCCTTGAGGTTTGAAGGGGATACTGTCAGAGGACAGAGGTTTCCTTCGTCCTTGCCTGAAATAATTGCCCCCATCTGCCTGAGGGAATGCACCACCTTGCCCACGGGCTTTTTCATGGAGGCTTCATCCCTGACGACGGCGGAGGTGAAGGGCTGTCCGCAGAGCACGCCCAGAAGCAGCCTTATAGCCGTCCCCGACTTGCCCGTGTTGAGCGCCGAGGCGGGAGCCTTCAGACCGTATAGTCC
>JAEZJL010000079.1 GCA_023415815.1 Bacillota bacterium
AGGAAACCCTCGAGGTGCTGCGCTCCAACACGGAAAAGGACGCCGACTATGAGCTTGTATCATACGAGGCCGGAAAGATTACCATAGTAAATGCCGTTGACGGGCGCAGACTGATGAAGGAATGCACCTTTAACGTTGACGGCACGGTGACCGTAAAGTGACGCGAAGGATCGGGAGAAGTTATGGAAAACAGCGCAAAGAAAATACTTGTGGTTGACGATGAGCTTAAAATAGTTGAAGTGGTGAAATCGTACCTTATCAGGGACGGTTTTTCGGTTTTCGAAGCATATGACGGGAGGCAGGCTCTGGAACTGTTCGACAGGGTAAACCCTTCGCTTGTGATATTGGACCTCATGCTTCCCGACATTGACGGCGAGGAGGTTTGCAGGACTATCCGAAAAAAGTCGGTCACACCCATAATCATGCTGACAGCCAGGATAGAGGAAAAAGATATCCTCCATGGGCTGGACATCGGAGCGGACGACTACGTCATAAAGCCTTTCAGCCCGAGACAGCTTGCGGCGAGGGTTGCAGCGGTGCTTAGACGCACGTCCGCAAGCGCCGCTTCTCCCGCAGGACTGACATCCTTCAACGAAGGCGACCTGGTTATCGACAGCGAGGGCTTCGAGGTGAAAAAGGCCGGAAAAGTCATAAATCTGACTCCAAATGAGTTCAAGCTGCTGTCTGTGATGGCGGGACATCCCAAAAAGGTATTCACCCGCGACGAGCTCATTTCAATAGCCCTTGGACCCGACTTCGGCGGCTACGACAGGGTGATAGACACCCATATGAAAAACCTTAGGCAGAAAATAGAAACCGATGCAAGGAACCCGAAATACATACTGACGGTTCACGGCATCGGCTACAGGTTCGACGGCTCTCAATGATGGCAGCAGCCGCCGCACACATGCGCGTTCGGGCAGGCGGGGGCGGTTGATTTTCTGGACTGTACGATGTTTACGCTGCTGAATACGGCTTCGAGCTCTGCACTCCCGCATCCGGGGCATTTGATAAGCTTGCCCTCCCGTTCGCTCATCTTAGCCATTATATTGAATTCCTCACCGCATTCCTTACATTTCAAATCGTAAAACGGCATATTATCTCCTCCTGAGCCGGTGTGACCGGATGGATAACTTCGGCATTCTCAAAGCTTCCGGCAGAGCCGGGACTTGAGGCCGCCAATCCGGGCTATTTGGGAGATTTATGCTTCGCAGCTCGCAATACAAGTACGCTGCGATAGCTCTCCCCCCACTTATTTTAGCAAAAGACAGCCGCAATACACAAGAGATATTTGCGACAGCGGGGGACGGTGCGACAGTGGGGGACGGTTCTCGAATTGTCGCACTCGTGCGACAATTCGAGAACCGTCCCCCTGTCGCACCTATCTTGACACTACCATATCCATGACCATGTGCCTCTCCAGGGACAGTGGGTTGAACCTGTCCGTCCCGACACCGCGGAAGGCAGGACCGAACATTTCGTACACATCCGAGGATACCTGCAGCTCGGGCAGGCGTCCGATAAGCTTCTCCCCGTTATACAGATAAGAGAGCTGCACCGGCGCGCCGTATTTCCCATCGGGCGTAAAATCACCGCCTGACGAAAGGAGCACCAGAATACCAGGCTCTCCTCCCAGAAGATCCTTTATAGTATTGCCGCCCGGCTCTGCGGCAAGATTCGCCAGACGTAAGGGAAGCGCAGGTACGGCGTCGTAATCGGAAACTGCGGCGCCCGTGAGGGGAAGCCCGAATTCAGAGGCGATCCTTTTGTCCGTATAGGGCTGCAGCAAAACGCCATCCTTTATCAGCGGAACGCGGAAGTCCGGCTGTACCGTACCTTCTGCGTCAAAGAAGGCTTCCGTATTATCTTCCGCCGCCCGGGATTGATAAAGGGTGAATTTAGGGCTGAAAACCTGTTTCCCACGCTGCTTGCTGAAAAGCGAGGCGCCTGTGGCAAAAAGCCTTCCGTTGAGGTCAGTAGAAAATTTCATAAGCGGACCTTCCGGCGTGGTGGAGAAAATCACAGGATACCGCCCTTCCCGGGGAAGGTCCACCTTATTGAGAAAGGCTCCGCAAACAGCGGACATATGGTCCAGAAAAAGCTTGCGGTCATATCGTCGGCCCTCCATTTCTATCACGCCGTCCATTATATTTGTGGAGCTTTTTTCTTTAAAAGCTATACCAACGGACATGTATCTTTCCTTCATATTTAAACTTAATCCTCTGTCATTGGAAAGACCTTCTTCACGCTCCGCAATATTGACTTTATTTGAAAATATAAAGCTGCCGTGATCCCTTCTCAGAACCTCAAGCACCTCTTCCAGTTCCCTGACTATTTGCCCGTCTTCCGGCAGCTCCGAACCGATTTTTACGTTCTGCCGTATGTCCGCGGTGGGGCCGGGTTCGTATATTATCCTGCTGCTCAGCGCAGCTTCTGCCCGTTCCCGAAGCTTTGCCTCTTCCGCAGTCCCGATTGCGCCGGCAATGCCTATGCATCCGTCTTTATATATGCGCAGCCCGGTATAGGCAATATCCTTCCTCCGCACGGATTCCACCGTGGTTTGTACGATATTTATACTTGTTTCCCTTATTCGCCTATGTAGCTTTTCTGTCGTCATGTCTTTCTCCTCCTCATCCTACTGTACATTCATGCTGCGTACGCGCACATAAGGCCCGCCGAAGCCGACCGGCAGATTGATCTGCTCCATCTTGCCACAGCCGCCTCCAACAAGGGAGGAAAGCTCAAGACGGTCAGATACGCCGTCAATTTCCCCCAGCGTCTCGAACACGCTTCCGGTGATTACCGATATGTTTACCGGCTCCGCTATTTTCCCGTCTCTTATGCGGTAGGAACGGTTGGGGGCGATGGTGAAGGTAGACATGCCCGAGCCGTGCTTGAAGGTCTCTACCAGTATACCGTCTCTGATACTGCCGATAAGCTGCTCCTTAGACTCGCTGCCGGACTCGATATATGTACAGGTCATGCGGACGATGGGCTCGTACTCGAAGCTTACGGCGCGGCTGTTGCCCGTGATGGACTCTTCCAGGTCTGCTGCGGTTGCAGCGCTGTGGAGACGGCCGGAAAGCAGCCCGTTTTTTATCAGATAGGTCTTCTGCGCGCAGGTTCCTTCGTCGTCAAAAGGGATAAAGCCCAAGCCCGGCTGGTTGCCGTCGTCTACTATGTTCAGCAGCTCGGAGCCGACTTTAGACCCAATCGCCCATTCTTTTTTCATCCTTTCGTCGCCCACCATGAAATCCGCTTCACTTTTGTGCCCGAAGCTCTCGTGCGCGAAAACCCCCGCAACAGTCGGCGAAAGGACTACCGTGTATTTCCCCGGCTCCACGGACGTGCTGTTTCGCAGGTATGCAATGCATTCCTCCAGATATTGCCTGCAGGCCTTTTCCCTGTCCAATACTTCTTCATATGCGGTTCCCGAATGTTTGAAGCTCTCCGAGAGCTTTTTTTCCTCTTCTCCAAGAGTGAAATCCATGCGTATACCCACAGACTGCCTGTCGAAATTCAAGTCCGCCCCCTTGCTTGAATAGAAGCGCTTCACCTTTCTTTCGTCCACATACAGGAGCCGGTAGGTTTTCACCAGAGGGTCGCTGAAAATTTCCATATAAGGGATCAGCAGCTTCTTTTTCTCCTCCAGAGGTACATCTGACACAGCATTATTTTCGAAACGCAGATAGCTCCCGCGGTTAATCTCGAACTTTCCGACGATGGGATTGGAAGCAATGTTTTCATCCGGGCAGGCCAACCGGGCCAGAGAATCGATTTCATCCTGGATTCCTTCGATATCGGATATCGAGCTGTAATACCAGCGCTTCCCGTCAAACACCCGGATGAAGGCGGCCTGATAGCTCCGCACCCTTGCTTCCGCAAGTACTTTGCCGTTATATGTGATCTGAGTCTGGAAAACATCCTCAATCCGGACGTCGGCATATAGGCTTTCAGGAAAATGATACATGAAATTCCTCCTTTTAGCTTGTATTGTATAACTATACCACTTTTTTTCACCCAATGGAAGAAGTGCGACAGCGGGGGACGGTTCTTAAATTGTCGCATTTTCTGAGACAAAATGAGAACCGCCCCCTGTCGCAGGCTTGAAGTTATGGTACTTAAATAGTAAAATAGGAAATATAATTTATCAGGTAATCGGCAAAAAAAATTGGTAATAGGTGGAATGCGTATTTATGGGGGATAAGAAAAGGGTCGCGGTCATTTTCGGCGGGCAGTCTTCGGAGCATGAAGTTTCGAGGGTTTCGGCCCAGTCGGTTCTGGAAAATATCGATAGGGAAAAATACGACATTGAAATGATAGGCATAACAAAGGACGGGCGCTGGCTTTCCTACGACGGGCCGGTAAATCTCCTTGGGACGGGAGAATGGCAGGCAGTGGCGGAGGCGGGGATTGCGGGCAGGCTTGCCGCAGGGCCTTCGGACGGGAGCACGGCGACAGCGCCGGCAGACACCTCGGCGAGAGGCATACTTAAGTCTGCCGGAGCCGAAAAGGGCGGAAAAAGAGTGGATGTCGTTTTCCCCGTGCTGCACGGCTGCAATGGCGAGGACGGCACGATACAGGGGCTGTTCGAGCTGGCCGGGCTGCCTTACGTGGGCTGCGGGGTGCTTGGCTCGGCACTGGGCATGGACAAGGCCTACGCCAAGATCATATTTGAAAAGGAAGGCATTCCCCAGGGGAAATACCTTGTGTATACCAGAAAGCAGATAGCCGGCGATACGGATAAAATCGCGGAAGAAGTAGAGAAAGAACTTACCTACCCCTGCTTTGTAAAGCCTTCCAACGCCGGATCCTCGGTGGGAGTGAGCAAGGCTCACGACAGGGCGGAGCTGGCCGAGGCCCTGGACTTTGCCGCAAGATACGACAGGCGCATACTGGTGGAAGAGTTCCTTGACGCCAGGGAGGCCGAATGCGCGGTGCTTGGAAACGACGAGCCCGTCGCCTCGACGGTGGGCGAGGTCATACCCTGTAATGAATTCTACGATTATGAGGCAAAATATAAAAGCGGCGACAATTCCGAGGTTATCATACCCGGAAGATTTCCCGAAGCCACCGTGCAAAGGATCAGGGATTACGCGGTCAAAGCCTTCAAGGCGCTAGACCTCTCGGGGCTTGCCAGGGTTGATTTCTTTGTGCACAAGGACACCGGGGAGATTTATATAAACGAGGTCAACACTCTTCCGGGCTTTACCCGCATAAGCATGTATCCGAAGCTCTGGGAGGCCTCGGGACTGCCCTACGGGAAGCTGATAGAAAAACTGATAGACCTTGCGGCCGAAAGGTTTGAAGATAATAAAAGGGAAATAGACCAGCTTTAAAGGAAGCCTGCGCAGTCGGTGCGGCGGCGGGCGGCAGATGAAAGGTGCGTGTTCTGTGGATAAAAATGTAATAATATCTGTGAAAGGGATCCAGTCCGCGGAGGAAAACGAACAAAATGTCATGGAGCTTGTCACCGAGGGCAAGTATTACAAGGAGGACGGCGCCTATTATGTGACCTATAAGGAGAGCGAGGTTACCGGAATGGAAGGCACCACCACGACGCTCAGGGTCTCGGACGGCATTGTGACCCTCATGAGAATGGGCTCGGTGAATTCGCATTTTGTATTCCAGCAGGGCCAGAAGCATGTATCGTATTACGACACCGAGCACGGCGCCTTCACAATAGGCGTATTGGCAAACGCGGTCGACATAAGGATGGACGACCACGGCGGAGAGATACGCGTAGGCTACCAGCTTGAGATAGATAACAGCAAATCCGGCGAAAATGATTTTTTCATGTCGATAAGAGAGGCAGGACAGATGGATGACAAACATCATCGAGGACATAAGGCAGCAAATCAGGGATATTGTTGAGAAGGCGCTGCAGGCGTCAATCAGCAGCGGAGAGCTGCCCGGCGCGGAAATAAACGGAATAACGGTTGAAACGCCCAAGGAAAAGGAGCACGGGGAATTCTCCACAAACGTGGCCATGCAGCTTGCCAGGCAGGTAAAAAAGCCGCCAAGGCAGGCTGCCGAAATAATTATGAAGAATATGGAGCTCAACGCCACATATATTGGACGCACCGAATGCGCAGGGCCGGGCTTTATAAATTTCCATCTGAAGGACGAATGGCTGTATGACGCCCTCGGCAGGGTGAGCAGGGAAGGCGCGGACTACGGAAGGATAGACATAGGCAAGGGCGGCAGGGTCATGGTTGAGTTCGTCAGCGCAAACCCCACGGGGCCCCTGCATATGGGGAACGCCAGAGGCGGAGCCCTGGGCGACTGCATAGCGAGCGTGCTCGACGCGGCCGGCTATGATGTGACGCGCGAATTCTATATCAACGATGCCGGAAACCAGATGGAGAAGTTCGGGCTCTCCCTGGAGGCCAGGTACATACAGCTTATAAAGGGCGAGGACGCCGTCGTATTTCCGGAGGACGGATACCAGGGCGAGGATATAAAGGATCATGCAAAAGATTATTTCGAGCTGTACGGGGACAAGCTCCTTGAGGCGGAGCCCGGGGAAAGGCGCAGGGAACTGGTTCAATACGCCCTTCCGAGAAATCTCGAAAGGATAAGGAGCGGACTTGAAGCTTACGGCATAAAATACGACGTATGGTTTTCGGAGCAATCGCTTTATGACAGCGGGGAGCTCAGGGAAACCCTGGAGTATCTGCGTGAAAAGGGCTATACGGTCGAGAAGGAAGGGGCCGAATGGTTTAAGGCCACCGATTTCGGGGTGGAAAAAGACGAGGTAATCGTAAGGAACAACGGCCTTCCTACATATTTCGCCTCGGATATAGCATACCACAGGAATAAATTCTACAAGCGGGGCTTCGACAGGGTCATAAACCTTCTCGGGGCGGACCATCACGGGCATGTCGCAAGGATGAAGGCCGCGGCCTCAGCCATCGGAGTCGATCCCGACAGGCTTGATATCGTCATATTCCAGCTTGTCAGGCTCTTCAAGGACGGCGAGGTTGCGAGGATGTCGAAGAGGACGGGCAGGGCGATATCGCTAAACGACCTGCTGGAGGAGGTCGGCAGGGATGCGGCCAGGTTCATTTTCAATACGAAGGCTTCAGGCAGCCACCTTGACT
>JAEZJL010000137.1 GCA_023415815.1 Bacillota bacterium
TTTCCGGCAAGGTGGATATGTTCCAGTTCAACGACCCCGTAGTAGTACTTTATATGGACAACGGCCAGCTGGAGATGAAGAGCGGCGATATCAATGCCATTGACAATAAAAATATGGAGGTTGCGATAGCTGTTGCCGAACGGGAGGTTAACGAGAACAGGAGAATCTTTGAAAGGTATCCTGCCTCAATGGCGTTAAGCGCAAGAAGAAAATTTTCAAATAAGCGGTTGAATTTTGTGGCAAAAAATATAAGCCTGTACGGTATCGGAGCCATTTCGAAGGTCGAGCTGGATATGGACGAGCCTGTCGATATCGACCTTATAGCAGGCAAGTACATGTTTTATTTCGGGGGTAAGGTCGTGTGGAAGAGCAAGCTTGAAAACTGCTTCGAATACGGCTTTCAGCTCACCGATTTCGACATAGCCACAAAGATGTCGTTTGAAGTATATCTCGGCAAGCTGAAAAACGAATTCCTCAGCGCATACAACAAAGCGCGGTAGGCAGGACGGGCATCCGCTACATATCCCTGTAGAATATGAGATTTTGCTCCAGGTCGGGGTCAAGCGCCGCGGTTTTGGAGTATTTGCCATAGCGATTTTCGAGTTCTCTCGCAAGCTTTGCCCTTTGATTGCGGAATTGAGCCGATATTTCGTTATAGATCGGCTGCTTGTCCAGCTGCTCCCTTATGGCCCTGGAGAAGGGACAATGCTTGTAGAGTATGCTCCTGACCACCTTATTGAGGCGTACGTTGCCCTTGGCTTCATTATTGATCCAAAGCTCGTAATCGGCGGTGAAAATGTCCCTCAGCCGGTTGTGGTACTTCTGGATCTGAGCCTTGACCTTTTCCTTTGCTTCGTCTGAAAGGTCTCTGTTCTTTTTATAGAACTGTATATAGTCGGTGTACTCAGAGGTAAGAGAGCTCTGGGAGATGTCGTTCCAGGCGGACCCCATCATGGTCCTGCAAAGCTCCCAGCGGAAGTTGCCTATGAGTCTTATCATCATATCGTCTATATTCTCGTCCGTAAAGGCTGGCAAGAGGAAGCGGCCGGGAGTGCCCCTGTTCCTGCCTGAGATTTCCTGCCACATCATCGCTCTTGAGCCGAATACCGGAATAAATATGATGTCGGGCAGGAAGGACTTCATTATAAGTTCCTTTTCAATCCCCCTGGCAGTATCCCTGAAGTGAAGCTCCCGGTGGAAGACGGAAAAGTCTACTTCAAGTATCCTGCACAGCGATTCGGTTATGGCTTCCCTTGTTAAAAACGCCTTGCCCAGGTCACGTGTAATCATATCCCTGTGCAGTATGGGGAAATACAGCGAAATCTGGCCCTGACACAGCTTATGGTTTGTTTTGAGCATGTTCAGGATTTCATAGGAAAGTCTTCCGTCGCGGTTGTCGTCGTAAGCGGCCTTATCCTTATCCGTTGCATGCCCGTATTTTTTCATTTCCCTGAAGGCGTCGAAATAATCCAGTCCGTATTCGTTTATGGAAGGATCCCTTTCCATATTGTTTATCATGGAAAGCCATTTTCTTATGTTGTGGACATTGCCCGTATCCGCGGACAGATCCCTTCCGGCGAGCCTGTACAGCGCCAGGGTCTGTTCCAGATCCAGCAGCTTTTCATCCATATAGCCGAACATAAGGAACATGTTTATAAGTCTTGAGTTGTTGTCCTGGGCAAGAGCTTTTTTCAGGACGGCCTCGTATATTTCGAAGTATGGCGAGGCGACCGCGCTTCTGATATTTCTTGCCGACTCGTCGCTTGAGGACTTATCCCTGAGATTTCTGAAGGAAGCGAGATTCATAAGGAACATGTCCGAGCGTTCTTCGGAGATGCCTGCGAATTCGATTATTTTTCTCGCGCTGTCCCTGAGCTCTTCGGGCAGGCTTTCGTAATCCGCTCCGGTCCCTGCCGCCGACAGGCTCCCGTTAGCGCCTCCATCGGGGGACGCTCCTGTTTTAAGGCTGCCGTATGCGCATTCGAGGTATGAGAGATCGGTCCGGGGGATATGACAGTATTCCACGTCAAACAGGGTCATCGTTTCCTTCAGCTTTGTAATTATGTAATCTATAGTGTTGAAGACCGGCATGCTGTCAAAGCCTCCTGCCCGGATTTCTCCGATCGCTTTCATATATGCCGAGCATATGCTCTCGCCCTCCTCGCTGTAAAGCCTTCTGAAATACTCCTCCGTTTCGCTGAGAGCCTCGCTGACAAGGAGCAACAAGCCTTCAAGGCATTTTGAAGCATCTGCCGCATGGTAGTATGTAATGTACATATCCGACCCCAGAAAGCTTTTCCGTAGCTCAACGGGCAGATTATACATATGGGAATAGTATTCCCTCCTCGGGTCCTCCGGCGGCTGTGTATCCGCCGAAGCCGGCGTGTGCATGCCGCTGTAGTCCGTTTCGATGAACTGCTGGCTGAAAACGAGCGGGATGAAGCTCCCATTATCCCTGAGATTCTTAAGCCTTTCGGCCCCGTCGGAAAAATATGCGGGAGCGGGTATGTATTCGAAACCGTATTTTTCTTTCAATGCCCAGAAAAAAATCGTAAGGTTGTCCGTGATAATTTTAAGTGAATCCTTCAGGGATGCGATCTTTTTTAACGCTGCATAAGAATTGTCTATAAGCAGGCAAAGAGAGTTCAGTATGTACGAGCCGTAATCCCTTTGCGAATTTACCAGGCTTACCGCCTGCTCGGGAGTTTTGACATCGTAGGCGAATATGCTGCAGTCGGTGACTGCGCGGCAGCTTATGGAATGGTGCCTGCTCAGGAATATATCGTTTGCCCCTATAAAGATATTTTGATCAATGTCGAATATTCTGTAGCTCTTCTTAAGTATATCGTCGCCGGACGCTTTTCCCCTTGAGGGGGATATCAATACGTTCAGCTTTCCCTGCAGCAGTAAATTTAATGATTGCACCTTACGACCTTCACAAAAAACCGTTTCACCCTTTTTCAGCAGATAGCTTCCGGTATTTTGGGGAGTAGAGTTCATGACATTACCACCTGTATTTTTATTTGCAAACAATTCAATTATACCTGATTTTTACATAATGTAAAATAATTTTGCATTTTATTGTCAAACAGAAATGTCGATAAGCCTCAGGCCTTTGTTTCTTTCCTCCGCCCAGCGTATGGACCAGTCGTTTTCGAAGAGCAGTACGGTCTTGCCTTCCCTGTCCTCGCAAATCATGGTGGAGCTCGTCAGATTCAGCCCTTTTGCGCTCTCGATGCTGCTGTCCAGCCATCTGGCATATTTAAAGGAAAGGTGGTTTATTCTGAGATCCACCCCGTACTCATGCTTCAATCTGTGTTCAAGCACTTCGAACTGCAGGGCTCCGACCGCGCCGATGATAAGCGTTTCCATGCCGGTGTCGGCCTGCCTGAACACCTGTATCGCGCCTTCCTCGGAAAGCTGGTTGATGCCCTTTACGAACTGCTTGCGCTTCATGGAATCCGCCGGAGCGACCCTGGCGAAATGCTCGGCAGGAAAAATGGGTATGCCTTCAAACCGGATCATGGCATTGCCTTCGCACAGCGAGTCCCCTATTTTGAATATTCCCGGGTCGAAAACGCCTATGATGTCCCCGGGCCATGCCTCTTCGACGATAGCCCTCTCCTGCGCCATGAACTGCTGCGGCTGGGAGAGCCTTATCTCCTTGCCGGCCTGTATGTGATACACCGACATTCCCCTTGTGAACTGGCCCGAGCAAATCCGGATGAAGGCTATCCTGTCCCGGTGGGTGGGGTTCATGTTGGCCTGTATCTTGAAGACAAAGCCTGTGAATCTTTCGTCCTCAGGGTCGACCTCGCCGTTTGCGGACATCCTTATCCCGGGGGCGGGGGCGAGGTCCAGGAATTCCTCTAGGAACTGCTGCACGCCGAAATTGGTCATTGCGCTTCCGAAGAACATGGGCGTGAGCTCGCCATTATTTATCTTGTCCCTGTCAAATTCATCCCCTGCCATATCGAGCAGCTCGATCTCGTCGCACAGCCGTTTATGGTAATGATCTCCCAGAAGATCGGCAAAGGTGTGGTCGTCGACCCGTCCCTTTATCGACGTTACCGCCGTCTGTCCGTGATTTCCGCCCTCGAACAGCTCGACCTGTCCGAGCTTCCTGTTGTACACGCCTTTGAAATCAC
>JAEZJL010000109.1 GCA_023415815.1 Bacillota bacterium
AATGAAAGGTATCCTCCGGCATCGGCCCTCCTGTGCAATGTTCGATTGACTCTTTTAATATCATATACATTTAACCGGGCCATTTAAATATAGCAAAACGCAGCCGGAACCGGGCCTGACAAAAATAGACGTTTCCGCTGGGAAGGCGCGGAGACCCGCCGCTATGCGGATTCCCGCTTATCCACGAACGAATTGTAGGCAACGCCGGCAAATATGAGTATGACGCCGGCGATCTTTCCCGCCGACACGCTCTTGCCGGTCAGAAGGTCTATGATTATGCCGGCCAGAAGCTGTCCTGAAAAGGACAGCAGCGTTACGTAGACCGTGGGCACCTTCGGTATGACAACATTCGTAACCGCCACAACGGCAACGCCTATGCAGCCCCCCAGAAACGCCCATACGGGGATAGCGCCCAGATTTTTTGCATGGATTGAAAAGGGCAGCCCCAGGACAAGGAAGACCAGGACGGTCGTCGTAAGTCCTGCGATATAGTTGACAAGCGTCCCCTTGAATATGCCTATCCTTTTTGCCAGATGGGCGTTCAAGGCCATTGATGTTATTGTAATGCAGCCGCTCAGCAGAGCCAGCAGGAAAGAAATCATATATTCTCCAACCCCCTATACCAGAACCATGACCGCAACGCCGGCAAAACAAAGGCCGAAGCCTATAAGCTTTTTGGGATTGAACCTGCTTGTTGCCGCTCCGAAGAGGCCGAAATGGTCGATTGCGCAGGACATGGCAGACTGGCCTACAAGTCCGAGCGCCAGTGTCAGCGATACGCCGAGCGACGCGATGCAGATGTTGTTAAGGTACGTGAGCAGGACTCCGAGTATGCCGCCGCAGAAAAAGATCACAGGCAGCCTGCCGCTGCCTGCAACCGTCTTCTCCCTTTTAAAAACAACGATCAGAGTAATGGCCGTGATACCTACAATGTGGACGACAAGCACCGAAAACATACTGTCGGTGTAGCCTGCCAGCGTCCCGTTGAAAAAAACCATCACCGCTATAAGCGCTCCAATGATTAACGTATATGCCTTGTACATCCCGATCCCCTATCTCTTTCCGTGGTCAAAGGCCTGGCCTGAAGCTCTCGGCGCCTGCGATGACTTGGAGAATATGACCAGCGCTATCAATGTGACGACATACGGGAAAACCTTTAAAATAACGCCCGGTATGGTCGAAAGCGCCGGTATGACCTGCGATACGTTGGCTACAGTGCTGGCAAAGCCGAAGAAGGCCGTAGCGCCGAGAATACCGAGGGGCTTCCACTGGCCGAAAATCAGGGAGGCCAATGCAAGGAAGCCCAGGCCTGCAACGGTTCCGGTGAATTCGCCGGAATAGGTCACCAGCATGACCGCGCCGCCAAGCCCCGAAAAGGCTCCGGAAATCATGACCGCGGCGTATCTTATGCGAAATACGTTTATGCCCGCGGAGTCTGCCGCCTGGGGATGCTCGCCGCAGGCGCGCAGTCTCAGGCCGAAGGCGGTCTTATATAATGCAAACCAGCTGACCGCAAGTATCAGAAGCACAAACCAGGTAGTTCCGTAGGTCTGCGTAAAAAGCAGCTTCCCTATAACCGGAATATCGCTAAGGCCGGGTACATCAAACCTGGGGAGTCCGCTCGTTATGCGGATATTTCCGCTGCCTGTCACATTGCGGGCCAGGAATACGGTGAGCGCTCCGGCTATCATGTTTATGGCCGTGCCGCTGATGACCTGATCCGCGTTGAGGTTTATACTGGCAAAGGCATGCAGCAAAGAAAACAGCGCGCCTGCGAGCATGGCCGCAAACAGGCCGATCCAGATGCCGTAAACAGGAAGCACCGGCTGCAGCAGCGAAATCGTAAATGCCCCCGTAAAGGAGCCCACCACCATCATTCCTTCAAGACCTATGTTCACGACCCCGCTGCGCTCCGAAAAGAGTCCTCCCAGGGCGGTTATAAGAAGGGGTATGGTGTAAGCAACGGCGTATGGAAAAATCTGCTCTATTGTTGTCCACATATTGTCACTCACCTCTCCTTCCCGCTTTTATTCTTTCGATTATTTTCCTTATCAATATACTTGTGGCCGCGAAATAAATGATCGCCGCAATAATCGTATCCGCTATTTCCGGTGGTATCTTTATCATGGCGTTCATAAAGCCCTTGCCGGAGTATAGTATCCCGAAGAATATCGCGGAGAACAGGGCGCCCACGGGAGAATTCGAAGCCAGCAGCGCCACCGCTATACCGTCTATGCCCTGCGAGGGAAGCACCCCGATCTGGATGTTTGTCGCGTTCCCCAGGTACTGCGTGGCTCCGGCAAGGCCTGCAAGGCCCCCCGATATAAGCATTGAAAGTATGATGCTCCTGTTTACGCTGATGCCGGCGTATTCCGCCGCATACCGGTTGAAGCCCACGGCCTTCAGCTCGTAGCCCAGGACCGTCCGGTTCAGTATGAAGGCGACTATAATTACGGCGGCTATTGAAAAAAAGATGCCCAGATTGATGTATGAGCCGCCTAAAAGATTTGTGAGCCACGCCATTTTCAACGAAGCCGCTTCCGGTATGTTCCGCGACTCCGTTTCCAGGAATTCGCCCTTGAAATAGGCCGGAACGGCATAATAGACGATCCAGTAGCTGATCCAGTTCAGCATGATGGTGGAAACAACCTCGTGGACGTTGAACCTGGCCTTGAGAAAGCCCGGCAGAAAGCCCCAGAGAGCGCCGCCGAGGATCGACACGACCACGAGCACAGGGATGAGGACAGGCTTCGGGAGGTCCACGGTCAGAGCCACTGCCGTCGCGCAAAAGCCTCCGAAAAGCATCTGGCCTGCGGCGCCTATATTGAAAAGTCCGGTTTTAAATGCGAAGGCAACCGATAATCCCGTGAGTATCAAGGGCGTTGCGGTAGCCAGCGTGTTGCCTATGCGCTCGATGTTCATCAGGCCGCCCTTGAAAAGATAGGTATAGCCGGCAAGGGGATTGTTCCCCGTAAGAAGTATCAGGACAGCTCCCGCCAGCAATCCGAGGACGACCGCTATCAGCGATACCGCTCCCTGCATCCAGCGAAATCCCTTCAGGTTTGTCTTCAAGCCTTATCCCCCCTTCTTATGCCGGTCATCATCAAGCCTATTTCATTTTCGTCGGTTTCAGAAGCGTTGACTATTCCAATCAGCTCGCCGTGGCTTACCACCGCGATCCGGTCGGACACGCTCAAAATCTCATCCAGCTCGAGCGACACCAGGAGTACGGCCTTGCCGTTGTCCCTCTGCTCTACGAGACGCTTGTGAATGTATTCTATGGAGCCCACGTCCAGTCCCCTTGTCGGCTGGACCGCTATCAGCAGGTCGGGGTCAAGCTCTATTTCGCGCCCCACGATGGCCTTCTGCTGGTTCCCTCCCGAAAGCGACCTGGCCTGTGAAACCGCTCCCTGGCCCGCGCGCACGTCGAATTTTTTCATTATCTCTTCGGCATGCCCCCTTATGGCCTCCCTGTTTAGCAGGTAATTTTTGGAATAAGGCGTTCTGTCGTATATTTCAATAACCATGTTGTCCTCAATGGAAAAGTCCAGCACAAGCCCTCTCTTCTGGCGGTCTTCCGGTATATGCGCCATTCCCGACCTGATGCGCGAGCGGACCTGCGCATGGGTAATGTCGCTCTCCTTGAGAAAAACCCTTCCGCCAGCGGCGTGCCTGAGTCCTGTCACAGCTTCCACCAGCTCGGTCTGGCCGTTGCCCTCCACACCGGCGACGCCCACGATCTCTCCCGAGCGTACCTCCAGCGAGAAGCCTTTCAGTCCCATAACCTTTCTGTTGTTCAAAACCGAGAGGTCCTCAAGCTTCAGAATCACTTCCCCGGCTTTCCTGTACTGCTTGTCCACCGTGAAGGAAACCTGCCTTCCGACCATCATCTCGGCCATCCGGGCCTCGTCGGTGGCGTTTACGTCCACGGTGCCTATGAGCTTGCCGCGCCGGATGACCGTGCAGCGGTCCGCGGCAGCCTTTATCTCTTTTAGCTTATGGGTGATCAGGATAATGGATTTGCCTTCGCTTATAAGGCTCTTCATTATTTTGATAAGGTCCTGAATCTCCTGCGGCGTAAGCACAGAGGTAGGCTCGTCCAGTATAAGAATCTCGGCGTTGCGGTACAGCATCTTGAGGATCTCCACCCTTTGCTGCATCCCTACCGAGATGTCCTCTATCTTCGCATAAGGGTCGACATCCAGGCCATAGCGCTCCGACAGCTCCTTGATGCGCTTCGCCGCGGATTTCACGTCAATTGTGAGCCCGTTGCCGGGCTCCATGCCCAATATGATGTTCTCGGTTACGGTGAAGTTGTGCACCAGCTTGAAATGCTGGTGGACCATTCCTATGCCGAGCTCGTTGGCGATATTCGGATTCTGGATGCGGACTTCCTTCCCATGCATGCGGATAGAGCCGCTGTCAGCCTGGTACAGGCCGAAAAGAATGCTCATCAGCGTCGATTTCCCCGCCCCGTTCTCGCCGAGAAGAGCATGTATTTCACCTTTTTTTAGATTCAGGGTTATATCGTCGTTAGCCACAATACCCGGGAATTCCTTGCGGATATTGAGCATTTCCACGACATATTCCATTTTTTCTCCCCCCTATATTCAATTTAAAAGCTTCAGGGATCATAAACAGTACAGACACAATTATACTAAACATTTGAATCCGAATATAGTACAAAAAAAAGAAAAAAGACGGAAAATCCGTCTTCTTTCAACAAATAGGTTCTACTTAATCAGGCTCCCCTGTTCGGCCGCAACCGTTATTTCGCCGGACTGGATCCTCTTGAATACATCACCGGCCTTTTTAACCGCGTCGTCGCTGAGGTTCGGGTTCTTATCCGGTATGCCTGTACCATTGTTCTTTGCATCAAAGGTAAGGGTCTTGCCACCCTGGAACTTGCCGTCCTTTTCGTCCTTTACCATGTCATAGGTAGCCTGGCCCACCTTCTTCATTGCAGAAGTCAGTATAATGGACTTGCCCGAAGTCTCGTCATACACGCCGTCCGGGAACTGATCGACGTCAACGCCTATTACCCATGCTTCCTTGCCTGCCTTCGCGCGGGTCTTGGCCTCGTTGATAGCTCCGACGCCGACTCCGCCTGCCGCTGCGAATATCGCCTTAACGCCCTTGTCAAACATTCCGGCAGCCAGCTGCTGTCCTGCCGCAACGTTGTCGAAGGAGCCCTGGTATACAACATTTTCAGCCTTCATGGTTATCTTTGTGCCAAAATTAGTATTCGCATAGTTCACGCCCTGCTGGAAGCCCCAGTTGTACTTTTGTACAGCCGGTATTTCCATACCGCCTATGAAGCCGAACTCGCCCTCTTTCAGCTGGACAGCCGCCGCCACGCCCGCTACAAAGCCGGGTTCCTGCTCTGCAAAAAAGATGGCTACGGTATTGGAGCCCACCACGGAATTGCCTTTTTCATCTGCCGGGCTGGCGTCTATCAGGACAAACTTCGCGTCTTTATACTTGTCCTGCGCCTTGAAAATGGCTGTGGAGAACTTATAGCCCGGGCATACGATGAATTTGAAGCCCGCGTCGTAGAGATTTCCGATTTCCTTTGAATAATCGGCTTCAGTAGTCCCTGTGGGTTTGAGGTATTTGGTCTCGAAACCGAATTCGCCGCCTGCCTTCTGAAGACCCTCCCAGGTCCCCTGGTTGAAGGACTTGTCGTCAATGGTACCCGCGTCGGTTACCATACCGAGCTTTACAGCCCCGCCTGCTCCCGCGCCTCCCGCGCCGCAGCCGGCAAGCAGCGCCGTTGCCATGACCGCCGTGAGTACAATTGCAATTACCTTTTTAAACATTCTCTTTTTCCTCCTGTTATTAATTAAATGAAATTACCATAATCTACACATAATACTATATAAAAAAACTGGGCTTGTTTCAATAAGGAAAACAATTATATTTACAAATAAATATTCTCCTGAATTTTATGTTAAATATGCATCTGCTTAATTGGTTATACTATTGCAGAAACAACCTGTCAGGAGGGTCTCATGGGCGTAATTTATTTACTGCTGCTCTTGGTAGCCGTTTTGCTCATACTGGCATTCACTGTGGCGTTAAGGGCCGCCTTCAGCTTTGATACCGACAGCGGGCGCGTCAATCTGACCTTGCTGTGGCTTTATCCCTTTTTCAAGGCAACCGTTGAGGGCAGCCCTTCCGGCCCGCTTCTGAAAATTTTCATATTCAAAGGGAGAGTACGCGAGCGCCTGCTCGCGCCCGGCGCTGCGGACAAGGGTAACGGAGGCGTAAGGCTCTTTAATGCCATAAAGCCGGAAAATATACAAGTACATGCGGATTACGGCTTCAGCGACCCGTTCCTTACGGGAGCCGCATGCGCTGCGGCAAACGCCGTTTCAAGCTATGCCGGTACGGCTTCGCTGAGCCACAGCCCGGATTTTGCTTCGGGCAGAGACTATGTGCGGATGGACGCGGCCGCAGGGATAAATGTGGGGAACGCGCTTATAAGGCTGATCAGGTCAAAATCAAATTTTAACGGACGAAAGGAGAAATAAACATGGACCAGGCAGTGAACAATACCCTGCAACAGAATGTAGATATGCTTTTTTCGAATCTTGAAAACTTCACGCAGAGCGAGGGCGTCATCGGCAAGCCCGTAACGCAGGGCGACAAGACCTTCCTTCCCGTCGTATCCGTCACCCTCGGCTACGGCAGCGGCAATTCGGCGAACAAGAACCGGCAAAACGACGCAAGCCAGGCCTCCGGGAGCACGGGCGCCAATATGGCGGGAGGAGCCCTGGGGCTTGGAGCAAAGCTCACAACCGAAGCGGTCATCGTGATCGACAAGGACAACGTCTCATTGATACAGCTTAGCGCTGCAGGAACCGCAAGCCAGTTGATCGACAAGATACCGCAGATGCTGTCAGGCATAGGCATCGGTCAGAACAATCCGGCACAGAAGCAGGGAAACGTACAGGGGCAGCAGCAGGACAATAGCCAGGGACGGCAATAACGGCAGGCGGAACCACGGAGGAGGCGGTATTTTACCGTCTCCTTTTTAAATGCGCAAATTAAATGCGCAAAAAACGACGGACTCGATATCCCCGTAATTTTTGCAGCAGTTTCCCGATTAGCACGAGCCGCGGCTGCGGGCGCTCCGCAAGCGTCTGAAAATTACTATTCAACCGGACGGGCATTTATATTATAATAAATGTAAGCAAAGGGGGATCGGAATGATAAAATTGATATCATGGAATGTAAACGGACTCAGGTCCTGTATGGAAAAAGGCTTTGCGGAATTTTTCAAAAAAATAGACGCGGATATCATCTGCCTGCAGGAAACCAAGCTCCAGGAGGAGCATGCGGCCCTTCAAACCGACGGCTACATCCGGTACTGGAACTTCGCGCAAAAGAAGGGCTATTCGGGGACCGCCGTATTTACCAGGCTTACGCCTGACGCCGTAACCTACGGCATAGGCATTGAAGAGCACGACAACGAGGGCAGGGTCATAACACTGGAATTCGAAGGCTTCTTTCTGGTGAACGTCTACACGCCCAATTCCCGCAGGGAGCTTGAGAGGCTCGACTACCGGATGGAGTGGGAGGACGCCTTCAGGAGCTATCTCCGGAAGCTGGACGCCGTCAAGCCGGTGATCGTCTGCGGAGATATGAATGTAGCTCACAAGGAGATTGACATAAAAAACGCCTCCTCCAACAAAAACAATTCGGGCTTCACCCTGGAGGAGCGCGGCAAGTTCACCGAGCTGCTGAACGCCGGCTTTGTAGACACCTTCCGGCATTTTTATCCGGACAAAAAGGATGCGTATACCTGGTGGTCCTATATGTTCAACGCCCGCGCAAAGAACGTCGGCTGGCGCATCGACTATTTCTGCGTTTCGGAGAGGCTTAAGGACAGGCTTTCCGGAGCCGCCGTCCATGCGGATGTCACGGGCTCCGACCACTGCCCGGTGGAGCTCTCGATCGATCTCTGATTATAACGTTTTGTCCCTATACGCAGCTTTTTGGCTCCCCGGATAATCACAAGGAGGCCGGAGCAATAAAACGCCGCTGCCAATAGCCATGTCGCTTCCAGTGTCAGGCCTGTACGGATGTTTTCATCCGCGCCCTTGACAATGGAAGATGGCTGGTTTAAAATGTAGTAAACATATAGAAATAGTTGTAATTGCGTCACAATTCTATATACCGGCGGTAAGGGGGGGTGGGCATGGAGCGGTATGAAATCGATGAGATAAAACGGGTTTCGCTGAACGGCCTCCGGCAAAAGATACATATCCTGGGCCGCTGGGCCGCAGCTCCGGTGCTGCTTTTCCTGCACGGCGGCCCCGGCATCACCAACCGGCACTCCATCATCCATAATCACAGGGAGCTTGCGGAGCATTTCATCATAGTAGCATGGGACCAGCGCGGGAC
>JAEZJL010000132.1 GCA_023415815.1 Bacillota bacterium
CTATAAACCTGTCTACGAGCGCCCTGTTGCTTTCTGTATCCATATTGGCCTCGACTACTTTGGAGGCTGCGGCAAGCGCCAGACCAGCCACCTGGCCGCGGATTTCCTTGAGCATCTGGACGCGCTCGCGCTCGATTTCCTCCCTGGCCCTGTCGAGCAGGCTCTCAGCTTCGGCCCTGGCCTCGGCCACCAGCCTGTCATGCTCTGCGCCGGCCCTGGAGCGTGCCTCGTCGATCAGCTTCTCGCCTTCCGCTCTGGCATTCCTGAGCTGCTCCTTGTAGCTTTGCTTGAGCTCCTCGGCTTCCAGCTTTGCCTTTTCGGCATTTGCAATCGAGTCCCGGATAGAATTGGTACGGTTCTCCATAAACTGCGTGACAGGTTTAAAAAGTATCTTTCTTAAAATAAGATAAAGTATAATTAAATTGATAAATACAATTAAAAACTTAAATGTATCTAAGCTTTCCAGCATCTATATCCACCCTTTCATTACTGACTTCAGCCTGTAGTTTGCAGTAAATCAAGACAAATCATTTTCAAAATATTGCAAAACTACTCTCTCCACACCCGGCCCAGGAGCCGGCATCCATACCGAAGGCCGCGTGTGAAGCAGGTTGATATTGCCCCGGCACGGAAACAATGGATGCGCGACTTACTTGCAGGGGAAAACTGTCGTTTCCCCCTGTTTTTACGCATACCAGCCGAAGGCATTTATTACATTTTGCCGACCAGAATTATTGCCACCGCAAAGCCCAAAAACGCGGTAACCTCTGCAAGAGCCGTAAATATAAGCGTAGTGGTCATGATCTTGCCTGAAGCCTCGGGATTTCTCGATACTCCCTCAGCGACCTTGGAAGATGCTATACCAAGACCTATTCCTGCTCCCAAACCTGTTAACATCGCTATACCTGCGCCTATTGCTATTAATCCGCTTGCTGACATAATTCAATTCACCCCCTTATTCGATAGCTTCTGAGATATAAATGGAAGATAAAAATACAAAAATATATGCCTGTAAACAACCGTCGAATATATCGAAGAACCAGTTGACGGAAACGGGAACAACAGGAGCCGCAAATTCATACAGCAGCTCCATGATTATAAAGCCTGCGAGTATCGCGCCGAATAGACGAAGGGACAACGCCAGCGTCCTGATCCCGTAGTCCAGCACATGGAAGGGCAGCATGATGGGGGACGGCTTTACAAATCCCTTCATCCAGCCCCATAAGCCTTTGTAGCGTATTCCGCAGAAAAGGACCATCAGGACCGTCACGAGAGCCAGTGTCAGGGTTACGTTGATATCCTTGGTGGGGGGCGTAAGCGAAAACTCGGGTATTTTCTCGAAGAACTCTATTCCGGTGATTTTATACAATTGCTCGCCGGTGGGTATGATGTTGAAAAGAGAAATCGTATTGGCAAACAGCAGAAAAATGAACACAGTCCCGAAATACGGGGCAAACGGCTTCCAATGGTGACCGATATTGGTTTTCATGAGATTATTCACAAATTCTACCAACAGCTCTGTGACATTCTGCTTTCCTTCGGGTACGGTTTTTAGGTTTCTGGTGAAAACAAAAGCCAGAATTATGATAACAACCATAACTATCCACATTACGATGATGCTCTCCGTAATCGGGACGGTCTGTCCGAAAAGCTTGAAAGAAAAAATCGGGGCCGGATTCAGTATCTTGCCAACATCCACAGTCATGCACCTTCTCACTCGAAATTATTATGCGTAATCTTCAGTGCTTCAGTCAAACAATTTATAAACAGCATCAACGGCAAAAGCATCAGTCCGACGAGTACGCCGGCAAAAAAATACGGGCTGAACATATAAGCAGCAAGCAGCAGCGGCAGCAGCACCATCTGGTTTATCACGAACACCGACAGGGTGCCGATCACGCTGAAGGCCTTGTGGGGAGCCGCGGAATTTGCCAGAAAAATTTTTTCAAAAACAAACCCGTATGAGCCGAATCTTATCAGTGCGACAACCGCTCCCAAAAACATACCCGCCAGTATATGCCATCTTTGCTCAAAAAACATTATATCAATAATCGACAATAATATATAACATATTAATACTCTTTTTGCGGTGAAAACAAAAAGTTTTCTGTTTGGCAACCCGCACCATCCTCTTACGGCACAAAAACAGTTAAAGTTATAATTTGCATATGCCGATAATCAAATATATAAAGGGCCTTAAACCTTATTTAAAGCCCCCTCGCAAATACTTAAAAATAATATTACCACAGTGGTTTTTAATATTCAATACTTTGAATGATATATTTTTAACGAAATATCATACTAAAGATTTCGGGAGCGGATGAAATGGATATTGGTTCGATCATAGGCATTATGTTGGGTATCGGCGCGGTACTTGTAGGCTTTGTTCTTGAGGAGGGAGAGCTTGCTTCGCTTGTCAGACAAGCCTCTCCGTTGATAATAGTTTTCGGGGGCACCTTCGGAGCTACGGCGCTTTCGTTTCCGATAAGCGATCTGATGAAAATACCCGGGGCGCTCAAAACAGTCTTCACTTCAAAAAAGCAGGATGCGGTAGGCATCATAAACCAGCTGGCCGAATTGTCGGAAAAAGCCAGGAAGGACGGTCTGCTGAGCCTCGAACAGGACGCCCAGAGCAATGAGAACGAGCTTATAAAAAAGGGACTTGCGCTGGTCGTCGACGGTATTGAAACAGAAGTAATAAAGGATATACTGATGCGTGAGACGCAGCTTCGCGAAAGCATTCATGAGGCTGCCGCCAAGATATTTGAAAAAATGGGCGGCTACGCTCCGACCATGGGAGTTCTGGGCACCGTTATGGGCATGGTCCAGGTGCTTGGCAGTATGGAAGCCGAGCCCGGCAATCTCGGGGGAAAGATAGCCACAGCCTTCCTGGCGACCATGTACGGCGTCGGTTCGGCAAATCTTCTGTGGCTGCCCTTTGCCGACAGGATCAAGCAGAAGGCCGAAGCGGATAAAATGGTCAACGACCTTATAATCGAAGGGCTCCTGTCCATACAGGCCGGCGAGAATCCCAGGATCATCAAGGAAAAGCTCAACCTGGCGCTGCTTGAAAAGCTCAGCGGAAAAGGCGGGAACCAGGATGCAAAAGCCGAGGCGGAGGGATGATCGATGGCTCACAAGGCAAAGGTTGAAAAGGACACCTCCGAGCGCTGGCTGTTGACTTATGCCGACCTTATGAACCTGCTTCTGATACTGTTCATACTTTTATATACGATGGCAAATGTCGATGTTGCAAAGTACCAGGAGGTTGCCGCTTCGCTGAGGGCCGCCTTCGGCGACTCCGCTTCCATGCAGGTGCTGGGCGATGGAGGAGCGGCGTCCTCCATGGTGAATCTGGAAGCCACGGCCCCGTCGCCAGTAATACCTGCAAAGCTGGAACAGGAACAGGCGGAAGCCTTGAAGGAGGACATCACGGAGATCATCAAAAAGGAAGGCCTGAGCGGTGATGTGGAGGTAGCTATCCAGGAG
>JAEZJL010000146.1 GCA_023415815.1 Bacillota bacterium
TATAACGTGGTGAGGGAGCTGGTCGGCGGGACGTATCTGAGGGCGCTTGTCATTGAAGAAAAAATACGGCGCAATCAAACCACGGCGGAAATGCTCGCCCAGTACAGGAGGAATCCCGCGGTTTTCGCCAGGGATTACGATATCCTGATAGATGATATTTTATATTATGCCCAGGAAGAGGGCTGGCTCTATCCCGAGGAGACCGAGGAGCTGTACCGGGAACAACCGCGGGAAGAGGAAAACGCCGGATAAAAACAGTAAGGCCAACGGTTTCGCCCATCGGCCTTACTCTGTCATAAAGCTGATAACATCAGGCGCATGCCTGCCGTATCAGCTTCCCAGCTGTGATTTGACCTGCTGAACGTCGTTGTCGTTTGCCATTGTTGCCGGTTTATAAAAACCTTTGGACTGGGCAAGCTTAAAAAGCTCATACTGAGAGGTTTCACAGTTGTTTCTGATCTGCTGGATCGCCGACCTGAGGGTGGGATTGGCGCATTCGGAGATTACGCCCGCATATGTTGTCATACTGCTTTTAACCATTGAAAGCGCGTCGTTTACCATTATTTTATCCTGCATGTCCTTCCTCCTAACTCAAGAATGAAATAAGCTGCTGTTTCGTTTTCTGCGCGTCCTGCGCCGACTTTTCAAAATACGCCTTTACCTGGGGGTCGGTGGACTGCTGCGCATAGGTCTGAAGCTTTTGAAAAGCCGTATCGTGCGCCCCTATCAGATGTCTGAGATTCTGAAGCTCCTGCTGGTTTACCTGCGACATATGCTTCAACTCCTTTCATAATTTTTTTCCAATGATTATTATCTTTTAATGTTTATTGAATTATTCAGGTATACGGGATTTTAATTTCGTACGGGAGGTACAGGTATTTTCTTTGTTGGAATAAAGCTTATAATGCGTGTATAATTATAATAAATATTCACCGGGGGGACATAATGAAAACAAACGGCATTGGAACGGAAGCCGCGCAAAAAAAGCAGAAATACCTGGGGGACAAGGGACTTGTAGTGCTTATCGGCTTCCTGAGCGCATTCATACCGCTGTCCACGGACCTTTACCTTCCCGCGCTGCCGCGCATGGCTGAAAACCTGCAGGCGCCTGCGGCGCTTATAAATCTTACCCTGATATTCTTCTTTGTGTTTTATGCCGCGGGTACCCTGTTCTGGGGTCCGCTGAGCGATAAATACGGGCGGAGGCCCATCCTGCTGATCGGATTGGTCATATATACGGCGGCGAGCGTACTGTGCGCATTTGCGGGCGGCGTATATGAATTGATCGTATTCCGCGTCCTTCAGGCTGTCGGCAGCGGCGCGGCCACCGCGGTCGCAACGGCGATAGTGAAGGACGTTTATGATGGGCGGAGGCGTGAATCCGTACTGGCGCTTGTACAGTCGATGGCTATGGTATCGCCGATCGTCGCTCCCGTTATCGGGGCTTTGATATTGAGCTTCACTTCATGGCGGGGCGTATTTGCCGCACTGTCCGTCATAGGGCTTTTGGCCTTGGCAGGCGGATTGCTGCTGGAGGAGACGATAGGAAAGCGGTATACGGGCGGGATGTTCCAGTCCATAGGCCGCCTGGGAGTGGTGGCGAAAAACAGGGGATTCGTCTCGCTGCTTGTGACCTTTTCACTGATGGGGATTCCGAGCATGGCGTTCGTATCCGCCTCCTCGTATATTTATGTTGACGGCTTCGGACTCAACGAGCAGACGTACAGCTGGTATTTTGCCGCCAACGCCCTCTTTCTGGTGATCTGCCCCCTGCTTTACATCAAGGTCTCCAGGTACGTAAAGAGCGGCTCCCTGATTACTCTGAGCTATGTGGTATCCGGCTTGAGCGGATTGCTGATATGCATCCTGGGGGGTATGAAGCCCTGGCTTTTTGCGGCTTCACTGCTGCCCGCCACGATCGCGGGCAGCATTATCCGTCCGCCCAGCTCAAACCTGATGCTTGAGCAGGTGCAGGAAGATATAGGCTCGGCTTCGTCTCTCATGAGCTGCGGCTTCACCTTGATGAGCAGTGTCGGGATGCTGCTGATATCCTTTGATTGGGGGAGCAGGGTTTTTGTGCTCGGGCTGATGTATATGATCCTTTCGGCCGCAAGCCTGGCGCTATGGCTTAAGGTATGCAGCAAGCAGGATATCGTAAGGCTGCCACGGACGTCAGAAGCTGGAAACGGATTGCTGACGCCGGACGACTGAGCCTCCGGCCTCTTATACCGACTACCGCCGCCTCCTGCGCCGGGTGTGCTTTTCAGATGCCCGGGTGCTCCTTCCTGAGGCGGGACAGGTTTGTGTAATAGCGGTCTACCGCCATAAGGGCGGCAGCAGCCGCGAATTTGGCGGCCTCGATGGTTTTTTGCTCCCCGCCGAAGACGGCCTGGAAGTTTCCTCCCTTTTCTTCGATGTCGCTGTTGATTTCCCTGAGCAGATCATGGAATTCCGTACGGTTCATTGTGTTTGCCTCCTTAACCGGTGGTCCGGCGTTTTGCCAATGACGTAAAAATGAAGGGGCTCAAAGCCCCGGACGGTCGGGCTTCGGAAATGCCCGGACGCCCAGTTGGACGCCGCAGCTTTCCCGGACGACGAGCTCCGGGGTGAAGGATAATTTCACCGGCTCACCTATACCCTTTATAGCCGATATAAGCGTCATTATGGCCATCCTTCCAAGATGGGCGTTCTGCTGCTCTATGCTGGTCAGCCTCGGGACGTTGTACTCCCCGGTGAAGAACTGGTCGCAGCTGACGATTGCCACATCCTCGGGCACGCGCAGGCTTTTGTCGGCAAGCGCGCGCTGGGCTCCTATGGCTACGGCGTCGTTGATGGCTATTACGGCGCTGAAGAAGGAATTCCTCTCCAGTATCTCCTTCATCGCGGCATAGCCGTCCTTGACATAATAATCCGAAAGGGCCACCAGATTGCCGTCATAGTCGAGGCCCAGGGCGTTTAAGGTCGCCCGGTATGCGTTCAGGCGGAGCGAGGTTATTTTTACGCCCGGCTGGCCGCCCACGAAGCCTATGTGCCTGTGACCCAGAGAGCGCAGATGGTTTACGGCGGAAACGATCCCGGTCGTGGACTCGCGCTGTATGAAGATACAGCCGGTACCGTCCACGGGCTCGCCTATTACTACGACGGGCATCGCTTTGTTCAGACGGGAAAGCGACTGCTTGTATTCATCGCTTACCGTCTCCAAGTCTATCTCTCCTCCCGTGATGACCACCCCGTCCACCTGCTTATCTATCAGCATCTGAAAATAATTCCCTTCGGTCTTCGCCTTGAAAATATCCTGGGAAGTGCCTACATAAAAAAGGGTATTGCACAATATGACGGAATAGCCCGCCTCCAGCGCGCAGCGCTCGATTTCAAGGAAAAGCGCCGCGAAATACGGGTTTGTTATATCGGGCATCACGATGCCGAGCGTCATGCTCTGATGGCTTATAAGCCCGCGGGCCATCGCGTTGGGGGAGAAATTATGCTTTTGTATGATCTCCTCAACCCGCTTGCGCTTTTCGGGCGCGACGGGGACATTGCCGTTTAAAACGCGCGAGACTGTGGAAATTGACACGTTGCTCTCTTTTGCTATTTGCTTGATGGTTATATGCTCTTTCATTTTAGTCCTCGCATTGGCTGAAACATCCGTATGACGTGCATTTTACGGTGTACACGGCCCATGAAATCGATTTCACAATTTAGTGCTCCATAATTAATTGCCAGATAAATTGTATTCTTAAATTCTGGGTATGTCAAGCGAAAACGGCTGCTGCAGACAGAAACGGCCCTTCTTTCGGGAAACCTCCTGCTATCGGATATCAAAAAGCGTGATTTTCCGTGAAAACATTTTCATAGAATATTTTACACGAGGTAGAAATAACGCGGAAACTGTCGTTTGTGAATTAAATAAATGGAAAATAATCAATGAAATGGGCCTTAAAAAATAAAATGTTTATATCATTGACAATCATACGAAGCTGTGATAACCTTTTTTCGTGAAAACCTTTTCAGAAAGGAACTGTTGATAAATGAACACATCCGTAAACGGGCGTTCCAGGCCTGACAGAGCAGGATTTTCCGCATGGCTGGCCTCGGTGAGAAAGGACAGACCTCTGCTGTTGATGTGCCTGCCGGCAATCCTATTTTTTATCGTATTTTCGTACATACCCATGCCGGGGATCTATCTGGCCTTCATAAAGTACAACTATGCCAAGGGCATATTCAAAAGCCCGTTCGTGGGACTCGACAATCTCCGCTTCCTCACACTGTCCGGCGACCTGTGGGTGCTCATACGCAACACCGTGCTTTACAATCTGGGCTTCATTATCACCAGCAACCTGGTCCAGATAACCATGGCGCTGCTGCTCAATGAAATAAGAAACCAGAAATTCAGAAAGCTGACCCAGTCGGTCATGATCCTGCCGCACTTCATATCTTACGTACTGGTGGGACTTTTCGTATATACCCTGCTGAACTATGATTACGGAGTCCTGAACGTAGTCCGGACTACCTTCGGGCTGGATAAAATCGCTACGTACTCGGAGCCCGGCATCTGGCCTGCCACCATTCTCCTGGTCAATCTGTGGAAGGGCGTCGGCTACGGCACGATCGTATATTTTGCGGCCTTGATGGGCATAGACTCCGAGATGCTCCAGGCGGCCGAAATCGACGGGGCCAGCACCTGGCAGCGGAATTACTACATCATCCTGCCCTGCCTCAAGCCCACGGTCATCATACTCATACTGCTCTCCGTCGGAGGAATTTTCTGCGGGAATTTCGGACTGTTCTACAATCTGATAGGCGGCAACAACATTGCCCTGTTCAAGACGACGGACATCATAGACACCTATGTATACAGGGCGATGATCAACAACTTCCAGTTCAGCTCGGCCTCCGCGGTTTCGCTTGTGCAGTCGGTCTTAGGCTTCTTCCTTGTCCTCGGAACCAATGCCGTCGTAAAGAAGATAGAGCCCGAATATTCGCTGTTCTGAAAGAGCGGCTGTGCCCGGCGCGGCTGCCGGAAATATGATACGGAGGTTTATTATATGAGAGAGCAAAGCAAGCTGATACACCAGGATTTTTCGGGGAGGCTCATCCGCGCGGCAGGGTATATACTTATCACCCTGTTCTCGGCAGCCTGCCTTATACCCTTCATCATGATGATTTCCGCATCCTTTTCAACGGAAAAGGAAATAATATTGCACGGGTTTTCGGTGCTTCCGCAGAAGCCCACGTTATTTGCCTACAAGGTGACGTTCCATACACCGGAATTCATCATAGGGAATTATATCGTAACCATTCTCATCACGTCGGTGGGTACGGCCGTGGGGCTGTTTGTCACGGCGATGACGGGATACGCGCTGCAGAGGCCCGATTTCAGGCATAGAAACGCCATATCGCTGTTCATATACTTTACCACCCTTTTCTCCGGAGGGCTTGTCCCCTTCTATCTTCTGATGACGCGCTACCTGCATCTAAAGAACAGCTACATCGCCGTCCTGCTGCCGCTGCTCTTGAGCGCGTGGAACATCATTATGATGAAGAACTTCATGAAGGGGATACCGCATGCCATTACCGAATCCGCACAGATAGACGGCGCCGGGCCTTTTAAGACCTTTATAAGCATCATACTGCCCATGTCCACCCCTTCCCTTGCAACCATCGGCCTGTTCATAGCGCTCGGCTACTGGAACGAGTGGTACAATTCAATGCTGTTTCTCGATACCAACGTCAAATACCGTCCCATGCAGCTGTACCTGTACAACCTGATTTCCGGGACCGAGTACATAAAGAATTCGGCGGCAAGGGCGAACGTACCTTCAAAGGATATGCCGCTTGAAACGATGAAGATGGCGGCGGCCGTGATAGCGACCGGCCCCATCGTGCTGGCGTATCCGTTCGTGCAGCGCTATTTCATAAAGGGCATAACCATCGGCTCGGTAAAGGGCTAGGCGGTTAAAATACATGCCAATCAAATCTGATGTTTTGGAGGGAACAAAATGAAAGGAAAGAGATTTATCGCGGCGCTTCTGGCAGCGCTCATGCTGGCAGCTCTTACGGCAGGCTGCTCGGGCGGCGGGTCCGAACCGGGCGGGGACACGGCGGCGGCGGAAAAAAGCGCGGTTGCGGCCGAAAGCTCTGTTGCTTCAGCCGACGCGTCCAACGACTTCAAAGGACCAAGCGGAAATACTCCGGTGGTCGGCGGAAAAATTGACACTTCAAAGCCCGTGACCATAAAGATGATACAGCTTGGGGACCCACCGCCGGGCGGAGCGGACAAGAAGGTATTTGAGGCGCTGAATGCGAAGCTGAAGGAACGAGTGAACGCAACCATCGACATGTCCTGGATCGAGTGGAACAACTACGAGACCAAATACCAGATGACGCTTGCTTCGGGAGAACCCGTAGATCTTATCTTTTCGACATCGACCTGGCTGAACCTCTGGGACAATGCGGAAAAGGGCTCCTTCATGAATCTGGAGGAATTGCTTCCGCACTATGCGCCGCAGCTGTGGGCCGACACAACAAAGCTGGAATGGGAAGGGTGTACCTACAGGGGGAATATCGTAGCCCTGCCCGAGCACCGCTTCACACAGCTTTCGACGCCGCTGGCGGTATACAGGAAGGATTGGGCTCAGTCCTTCGGAATTGAAAAGGTGGCTTCTATCGAGGACCTTGGCAGATACCTGCAGGGCATCAAGGACAAGATGCCGGAGATAACGCCTTATGCGGCAACCGGGAGCGCGGTTTCAAACGAATTCTATTCCATGTGGCTTAGGCAGAAGACCAAATATGTCGAGGGCCCCGGCGCTACCGGAGTATTTACGGCGATTGTGAGCAAGAGCTATGACGAGCCGTGGACGCTTGTCTCTCCGGTATTCGACGATTGGTTTATCGACTTTGCAAAGACCATGAAGCAGTGGGGAGACGCAGGCTACTGGCCCCAGGACGTCATGGCTTCCAAAAAGGACGCGAAAACGACTATTCTGGCAGGGACATCAGGCATGTTTACGTGCAATGTGGCAAACTACTATCCTCTGCTCAAGGACTTCAGAAAAGAGCAGCCGCAGGGCTCCATAGACGGCTTCTTCTACGATGGAGCGCCCAGAAACCAGGTAATCAAGGATGTGGTTACGCAGGACGCCTGCTCGATTACCGCAAACGCCGCAAATCCCGAGCGCGCCCTGATGATCTACGACCTGTTCCAGTATGATAAGGAAATATATATGCTTTCACAGTACGGCATAGAGGGTCAGCAGTATATCATCGTTGACGGCAAGCGCGCGCCGCCTCCGGGGTACGACAAGGAGCGCGACAAATATGAATTCGACTTGTGGAGCACGCGCAATGACAAGTTCATCATCCCAAGCGTGGAGGACGACGTTGCCACTACCAAGCTCGTAAACGACATGATTTATCCGTGGGCGGTCCCGAATCCGTGGGGCTCGTTCCTGATGGACAATACCCCGATCGATGCGGAGAAGACCGCCATATCCGAGGTGTGCTCGAAATTCGGGCCGTCCATCATGTTCGGAAAGGCCGGGGACCCGGTCAAGGCCGTGGAGGACTTCAGAAACGCCCTTAAAGTTGCCGGTATAGACAAATATCTGGCAGAGGTTCAGAAGCAATGCGACGCTTACAAGGCTACGATGAAGTAAATCTCCGGCCCGTTGGCATATATGCGTCCGCCCCCGTGCAAGGGGCGGACGCGATTAAAATAGGATAGGATGGCCTTCGGATGGATAAGCGAATGAAAACTTATATAGGAATAGATATCGGCGGCACGAAGCTGCTAATAGGCGAGCTTGACGCCAACGGCGGGATACTCAGGCACAGGCGCTACAGGACGGGCTTCGGCAGCCAGCAGCAGGCTGTGCAGATATTGCTGCAGGCGCTGGAGGATTATATCTGCAATGTCGGCTTTATCGGCACGCCGGCGGCGGCAGGGGCCGGGGTTGTGGGAGTGACGGACTACGCAAACGGCATTTGGCTGGCTATGGATCATATCAGGAGCAGCCCCACACCCCTGGCGCAGATAATTTCAGACAAGCTGGGCGTTCCGGCAGCCATCGATAACGACGTGCGCTGCGCCACCACGGCCGAACTGGTTCTCGGCTACGGCCGCGAAACAAAAAATTTCATATACATGAACGTGGGCACGGGCATAGCCGCCGGTTTTGTATCCGAAGGAAGGCTTATCCGGGGACAGAACAACAATTCAGGCGAAATAGGACATATGGTCGTGGCCTATGAC
>JAEZJL010000170.1 GCA_023415815.1 Bacillota bacterium
AGGGTCTTGCGCACAGGGTCGGGCAGAGGGTCGCCCGGGTCGTAGACCGTTATGGCTTCAACCGCGGCCCGGAGTGCGGCGTTGTCCGGCATTCCGCTCCCAAGCCCCGCCACGGCGGCTTCAATGCAGGCCTCCGTCCGGTTCCCTCCCGTATCCTCCGAAGCAAGCCTCCCGGCCTCCTGCCTGAGTCCGTTGATTCTGGCTTCAAGCTGCCGGTTCATCCTTGTGAAAAGCTGCTCAGTTATTCTTCCTTCGAGTCTGTCTGAGTACAATAGCTCCTGCTGCCTGAGCTTCAGCGCAAGCTGACGCTCATTCCTTTTGGCGCTGTCGCCGGAGCCGTCTGCGAACAATTTCCGGGCTGCGGCCAGCTCATTGAGCGCTGCGGCGAGGGCGGGCGTCCGAAAGGCATTCAGAAGCTCTCCGATGACAGGCGCAAGGATGTCGGCCTCGCTGATAAAATGGCTGGAGCAGGCCGCGCTGCCGTTTCTGTAGTAATTACTGCATATATAAGCGGCGGCACCGTCCTTCTTTTTTCTCGAATACATCAAACTCCCGCAGCTGCCGCAGTAAACAAGCCCGTGCAGCGGATGTATCGTCTTTTTGTGGGGAGTATTTGCCCTGCCCTTGCCGAGCCTTCTGCTCTGCACCTCGGCAAACTCGCCCCTGCTGATTATGGCTTCGTGGGTATTCTCTGTAATAACCCAATTCTCTTCGGGAATGCGCCGGGTCTTTTTGCTCTTGAAGCTGACCTTTTCGCTGACCCCCTGCACGGTGTCCCCCGCATATACCCTGCTGCAGAGAATCCTCCGGACCGCCGTGCGGTTCCAGCCCCCGGCGCCGGGCGCCGCAAGGCCCCTCTCGTTGAGCGTACCGGCGATTGACGAATATCCCAGCCCCGACCTGTAAAGGCTGTAAATCAGCCTGACCGTCGGCGCTGCGCCCTCGTCTACATACAGCCTGTTTTCCCCGGGCGTCTGCTTGACATAACCGAAAGGCGCATGTCCGAGATATTCTCCCCTCCCTATTTTGAACCTGAGGCTGGCCCTGATCTTCCTTGAAATATCGCGTATATAGCGCTCGTTGAACCAGGTTTCAAGGCCTGCGGTCTCATTGTCCCCCAGGCTGTCGTACCTTCCGTCAAAGGTGATTATACGCACCCCGCTGTCTTCAAGGAAATCGATGAAAAGCAGAGTTTTGGCATTATTTCTGCCGAGCCTGGACAAATCCTTTAACAGCAATAAATCCACCCTGCCTGCAAGCACGTCGTTTTTCAGCCTGTCTAGCCCGGGCCTTTCGAAGGACGAGCCTGATACATTGTCGTCCTCGTATATACCGCCTACGCTTCCGGAGACACATTTGGAGGCATGGTCGAGCAGGAGCTCCCGCTGGGTCTCTATAGTATCGCTCTTCTCCTCATTGTCGTCGCGGCTTTCCCTCACGTATATCCCTATTTTATAGCTCCGTCCCCCGTCTTTGCCGCATGCTCTTATGGCAATCACCCGCTTTTCCCGCCGCTGCGGTCCCGGCGCTTTCCCTGGCCCTGTCCGCATTCTCAGCGTAATGCCTTAGTATGTAAAACAGCACCTCCGCATAATCCGCGCCCCCGTTATGCCTTATGATTATGATTCTTTTTCCGGGCCTGCCGTTCTTCATGCCGCAAGTCCCCCGCAATTATCCTTCCTTATCTATTTATATTGCGTAAAATATGTCCCATATACGGCGTAAAAAGCTGCCGGGGTTGTACAAAATCTTTTTTGCGGCTTAATTAATGTGTTTATTGTATATTAAAAGATGTATAATAATACTTAAGCGAGGGAGCGAAGCTCCGAACGCAACCGGGAAGGGAGGTCGTCAGGTATGCCGCGCGAGGTGCCGGAAAAATTGCTGTATTTTATCAAAAATGCGCTCAAGGACATGGACGACGGTTATGAATACGCCTCTGAGCTCAGGAGGATTCTGAATTCCGAGGACTGCCAGAGGACTCTTTCCGCAAAAGAAATAGAGGCTATGAGGGACTATGCGGAGGAAGTCAAGAAGGTGGGCGAAATAAACCACTATACCGAAGAAAAGATCAGGGAAATCGAACTTGAGCATTTTGGCTCAAGAGGTATCCTCGGATATCTCGGAATAGACAGCGGGCCGGTAAACAAGCCGGTATGGCCGTTCTGAATGCCTGTCCCTCCGGAGACGGAAAGAAGTGAAATACAGCCTGAAAGAGCTTCCGGCTGCCAAAGCAGGCCGCCGGAAGCATGAATTTATATTTCGCCGCCGCATATATCAAGGAAATATTTCAATTCAAACACACCCCACCTGCATTCCAGGTACTTTCCCGTCAGAGCCTTCAACAGGATGCTTTCATGCATATCCATAGCGTCCGCAAGGTGTGAAGCGTTCAGGGGCTTCAGATAAGCCGTCCCCTTTTCGAAGAACTCCCGCTGCCGCTCGACGACAGCTTCTGCTATTTTAAGTATTATATTTTTCCTTTCCTCAAGGCATTTGATAAGCCATACGGCATTGCTCACATTGCTCCGTATAAACCGGTCTGTCTCCGCGTCCGGGCATTCTCCGGCAGGAAGACTGAAGCCGCTTGATATTTCCACCTCCGGAAAGGCCTCGTCATTGATGAGGACCTCGAGCCTGCCGTTTATGGTCTTTACGACGATATCCACCACAAGCGGGCCCGAGGACTCCTTGTCGTAGTATTCCCTGCCCGGCCTGGGCTCAAGGCTTCTTATCTTGTTGAATATGCCGAGGACCTCCCCGGCAGGAAGCCCCGTTATTTCGGCTACGGCCTGTACATCGTTCGAAGCCAGCTTGTCAAGATGCTTATCTACGATATGGAGGGCATTTCCGTCGGCCTCTTCCATCTGTCTGAGCTGCAGCAGAAGGCATTCCTTGAGGTTTCTTGCGCAAATGCCGGGCGGATCGAATTTCTGCAGTATATCGAGCACTCTGTGTACTTTTATGGCCGGAATGTTGAAAAAAGAGGCGACCTCGCAGACATCCGCGTTCAGATATCCGTTTTCATCGGTATTGTCAATCAGGTATTCGCCCACCATATTCCGGAGTTTATCAAGCTCCATGGCTTTTAATTGGAGAAGCAGGTGTTCCTTCAGGGAAAGTACCGCGGGCGTATCGTCCGGCTGCAGTTCCTCCAGGCAATCACCGGCATACTCGCAGGATGCTTTGTCCTCCATGGCTGTTTCAAGTACCGGATTTGCCTCCATCTGTTCTTCTATGTGGCGGAAAAGCTCCTGGGAGCTCATTTCCAGTATTTCAAGCGCCTGTTTCAGCTGAGGAATGAGCAGCAGCTTCTGAGAGCGTACCAGATTGAAATCGATGTTGAAATCCAAGCGTGCTTCACCTCGCAATCGGGTTATACTAATATTATATACCCCTTGCTCCGGCTTTAGTAATGCGTCCAAACCCTATTTTTATTCGCTTTGCGGGAGTTTTTTGCCATCCGGCTCACAGCCCCAGCAGCTTCGTAAGTATGATGGATAGCAGGAAAATCACCTGCAGAAATACATACAAAACCACTATTACAATTATAGGCCAGTGTGAGAAAACCGATATGAAATCCCTGCCAGCGCTGCTTATCGGCGGTATTATCACAGCCCTGCCCTCCGTCGCCCTTTTAAAGGCGTAGAGCAGGAAAGCGGCCGCAACAAGTCCTATAAAGCCGTACAGCAGAAGCCAGGATAACTCCCCCGGCAATACCGCGACATACTTCGGCTGCGTCTTGTCGTCCGAAAAAAACTGCGTCAGCTCCGCAATGGCATTATTCAGGAAGTGGGCCAGCATCCCGGCAAAGATGGAGTTGGTCCTTATGACATAGTAGCCTATGATCAGACCGAGGAAAACCGGCCCGAGAAAATTCGTCAGATCGAAATGGAATAAGCCGAAAAATATGGAGGTGATTATAAGGGCCTTGTACGAGCCCCTCTTTTCGTATGCTCTCAAAAGCAGGCCCCGGTGCATGAGCTCCTCGCATACGCCGGGCAGGACGGCGACAATAAGCAGTCCGAGCAGCAGCTCCGGGATATTGCTTGGGATGGGAATCGGCTGTGCGGGGATGTTTCCGATGAACTGAAGGAGATACACCAGGACATTGTTCAGCATCGCCGCCACCATATAGGCGGGTACCGAGATCAGAACTATAAGCACGACGGGGAGCACTCCGGGACTGTTGAACCTGAAGGTCTCCTTCAGGCTTACCCTTTTCATTCCGGCATATATCAGCACGGGCCCCAGTATAAGTATCAGTTCATTGATCAGCAGCATGATGTAGACATTGTCCGTAAATACCTCTACGCCGAACAGGATGCCTCCCGCGAGCTGATATACGATAAACGCCAGCGTAAATACAAGAAAAACTATGTTTGCACCGGTTAAGGTTATCCTTCTGTTCATGTCGCTGTCCTTTCATAAAGGTCATTCCCGGAATCGGCTCCGTATAACCCTGCTTTCGGTAATTATTATATCCATGGGGATATCATGCCCTTCGGCAGGTATGCCATCCGCTATCTGCAGGTCATAGGCGATTCCCGCCGTACGGCAGCCCGGCCTCAGTCCGGTCAGGAACCTGTCGTAGAAGCCCGCTCCGTAACCGAGCCTGTATCCTTTCATGTCGAAAGCGACTCCCGGCACAACAACAAGGCCAATATCGGCATCGGCCACCCTTTTTGCTTTTTCCGGGTCGGGCTCGGATATGCCGTAGCGGTTTCTCAGGAGAACGCCGCCGGGAGTGGTTTCAAAGGCTTCGAGCGTATAACCGTCTCCGCCTCTGGCGCTCAATACCGGCAAGGCGACTCTTTTTCCCCTTTTAAAGCACCCGGCGATTATATCCGCCGTCCCCGCTTCGCCTCTGAAATCCATGTAGGCCATGACCAGCCCCGCATTGATGAATTCCGGCAATTCAAACAGCTTTGCGCATATCGCCGCATCGCGCCCGGCCTTTTCCTTTTCCGAAAGGCGTGACCTTTCCTCAAGTATTTTCTTACGGAGCGCGCTTTTTAATTCGCGTCTTGAATCCCCGATCATCTCAACAGCACCGCCTTTATGGGCTGCAGCACCAGTGACGACAGCAGGTACAGCGCAGTCAGGACGCAAAGCGCGGCGCCCATGGACACGAGGTATTTGAGCATGGAGCCCGCGCGAAGGCTCCTGGCAACTATCGTATAGGATATCCTCACAATCAGGAACAGGAATGAAAATACGAAAACCAAGGCCAGGACTATATATGGAACAAATCCCGCCAGTATCAGCAGACAGGAAGCCACTGCCGCAGCGCCGATTCCCGCCAGCTCAACCCAGCTCTTCAACACGGCGTGCTCGTTCCTCCCGGTCAGCTTGAAATTGGCTGCCGGTATGAGAAAAAACGGGACGGGAATTCCAAAAAGCGTTCCGGTCAGCAGTCTGGCCGTATTGCTGGTTTCGTATGCCCCCAGATAGGAGCCGGCCCCGTCAATTATCATGGGCAGCATAAGTATGCACATCACAATCGTTATAGAAATCCCGGGCGGCTTATCCGAACGGCGCCTTCCTGAAAGCAGGATAAAGGCTGTGCTCGCGAATATCCCCAGATAAATACCGGTGTCCCTTGCACACACCGGCAGCAGCAGTCCGTCCGCAGACAGGGTGCGCGAGGGCAGCTGGTGGCAGATAAGGGAACCCAGCAGATCCGCAAAACCTGTAAAGGCATTCGTCAAATCCATCAGTATGGGAAATCACCGAACGGCCGGTTCATAGACATTACAACAGCCGCTATAAAGCAGCCTATGCAGGCCAATACGAACATTATCAGCGACGCGACAAGTATTGCCACCCCAAAGGACTTCCTGTCGGGGTCGTCGTCGGCGTTCATAAATATTATCGCGGTAATTATGCCTGCAAGCTGTCCGAGCCCCGGTATCATCGTGAAGATGATTG